>CACXHH010000224.1 GCA_902767455.1 uncultured Eubacteriales bacterium | reverse complement strand
ATTCCGCCCGTTCAGTCAACGATAATACAAGAAATGACGGCGCTATTTGTGCAAATTGCACAAAAAAACCCTGATGGCGAAAAAAATAGATAGTTGTCGGTAAAAGTGTCGAAAAGGCTCTCGTACAGGTCGTTTGTACAAATTACACAACGTTTTCGTGCGAAATAAAGGATTTTCTATAACTCCGAATAATTTTAAAGAAAAAATAATAAAAAAAATTGCACAAACATACTTGATTTATGTTGATTAAATTTTAAAAATCTTATATAATATTAGAGATTAAAAAGAAGTATCAAGGAGTGCGATTTTTGTGGAAAAAATCGGTATCATAGATTTAGGGTCTAATTCCGCGAGATTAGTTATAGTCCAGATGCTCGGCGACGGTCATTTCATGGTCATTGATCAGCTTAAAGAGAGCGTCCGTCTTGGAAAGGATATGGAGCGCGACGGGTTCTTGAAGCCCCAACGCATCGCGGAAACTTTAAAAACGCTTAAAATGTTCCGTAAGCTTTGCGACGCTTACGGGATCGAGAGAATTATCGCCGTTGCCACGGCGGCGGTGCGTCGCGCCAAAAATCAACGCAGTTTTCTTGAAGAAATATCTACAACCTGCGGCATAAAGCTCAAAGTTCTCACCGCCGAAGAAGAAGCGGTATATATCTATCGCGGCATCATCAACACGCTTGACGTGCCCAAAGGGCTTATCCTTGAAGTCAGCGGCGGCAGCACCAAGGTCATCTACTACAACAGGCGTAACCTTCTGAACTACGCAAATCTTCCTTTCGGCGCGATCACGCTTACCGAGCTTTTCTCGGGCGAAGGCGTAACTCCCGAAGAACAGGCAAAAAAGACCGAAGAGTTTTTCGCGCAACAGTTTCAAGGTATCGACTGGTTACACGATATCGATCCCGAAACGCAGCTTATACTCGTCGGCGGTTCGTTCAGAAGTCTTGGCAGGATAAGCAAACTCGTTCGTAAGAGCCCGTATTCGATAGTTCACAACTACCATATCGAAGTGGACGAGTTCTCTTCCATTTACGACAGGTTAGTCGGTATGGATCTCGACAAAAAGAAAAGGATACGCGGCGTATCTTCTTCGAGAGCCGATATTCTTCCGAGCGCGCTTGCGGCGATAAAGTCGCTCACGGCGTACTGCAACCTTAACGAAATGATAGTTTCCGGTTGCGGCCTTCGCGACGGGATAATGTTCAACTACGCTATGCCGACGACGTTTGAAAAGCCCATCTCCGATATTCTCGGGTACAGCCTTCGCACGCTCGTCAAGTTTTACAACTGCAACGAAAAGCACGTCGAACAGGTATTGTCGTTGTCCGTTCAGCTCTTCAAACAACTTCGCGTTCTGCATAAGTTCCCGCGCCAGTATCTGCGCATACTCAAAGTTGCGGCTATGCTTCACGACTCTGGCTCGTCAATCAAGTATTACGACTATCAGAAACACTCGAGCTATATAGCGCTCAACTCCGCGCTATACGGTATTCCGCAAAAGGAAATCGTGATGGCGGCGCTCGTCATTTCCATCTACAAGAACGACGATTTCTCGATGAGCGAATTCAACAAGTATCGCGAATTTATCTCCGAACCCGATGTCGACGTTATCCGTAAACTCGGCATCATGCTGAGAATTGCCGAAAGCTTAGACAGGAGCATGTCCGGCTGCGTATCGGGTATCGTCTGCGACGTACTCGGTGATTCCGTCATTATGAAAACCGAACTCGTAAACCCCGCCGATCTTGAGATCAAAGAAGCCAAGACCGCCGCGCAGGATTTTAAACGCGTGTTCAAAAAGAATCTCGATATTCTTTGATATTACTTCTTGTTCCCGCGCCGTCGGCGACGCGGCTTATAAAGGAGAACAAAATTTTACCGTGGAATTTTCTCGTATAATTCCACGGTTTTTAAATGCTGAAAACTTCGCAATCGCCAAACTTTGCAAAAAAAGCGAGCCGAATTATATCGGCTCGCGTTTTGTTGTTCGTTTATTTGTTCTTCTTTGAAGAAGAGTTCTTATCGTCTTCCTTTTCAACTTCGCTGTGTCTTACGACGACAGCCGTTTCCGAAAAGCGTTTGACTGATTTTATCGCGTTTTCGCAAAGAGTTTTGGAGCCGTAAACTTCGCTTATACATAACAGCCTCGTCGACGACGAATAAAGTTTGAAGAAGTATTTTCCGTTCTTGTCGATAGAGATGGCGAAGTTGTCTTTCGCGATGTTCTTGTTTATCGTTTCGATACCGCTCTTTATTCCCGAAAGCGCCGTGTAGCTTTCGCTCCTTAAAAGCACTTCGCCGTTTGAAGCTACGAGATTAGCCGTGTAAGCTCCGTCCGTTTCGTAGATTATCCATTTGCCCGAATACCTTGCCTGCATCTTTTTGACGAGTTCGGCGTCCTTGTCGGGCTCGGCTTGTTTTTTGTTCGCTTGCGGTTTTGCTTGCTCTTTTCGTTGCGCTTTGGGCGCTTCTTTTGCTTCGCGCTTTGCGTTCGCGTTTTTCGTGTCTTCGTTTTCGTCGTGGCTTTCGACAGCCGCTTCTACGCCGTTTGAAGTTCCTTTGACCTTCGCTTGCGTGATTTCCGCTTCAGTCGTCTTTAACGTATCGTCTGCGGCGGCTTGGTCTTTTTCGATCGAAGCTACGTCGCTTTTAGCCGCTTCGTCGCTCGTTTTTTCTTCTTGCGCGGCGCTCTTATCGTCCGATAATACAATAGAAGCGGAAGTTTCGTCGCTTTCGTCTGGAGATGAAGTTTCGTCCGTGGTCGGCGCTCCGTTTTCGCTCAAAGCTTTTCCGTCGGAAGAGTTTTCGGTTTTTTCGGCAAGTTCACGCATGGCGTTTTCTTCAAGGCGGCGGCGTTCTCTCTTGCTTCTTACGGCTTTGTAGGCAAGCACCACGCCGAATCCGAGCACTAAACACGCGCCGAGCACTATCAGAGTTACTTGCAGAAGAGTCGGGTTGTCGTTATAATAGGCTATCAATTTTTCAAACATAAATTCCTTCTTTGCCGTCGTAGCCCGAATAAATAAAAAGGCGTTCGGCAAACGGTAAAAAATCCTTTCGTTATCTAAATTATATAATATTTATTTTTTTTAGTCAATAATTATCGTTGTTTTTAGTGGTATTTTGAACGCAAATGTGTTAAAATTCAAATATAAACCTTTTTGAAAGTGATTTTTTATCAATCGGTAAGATGATGTATAAGCTGATAATAGTGGGCGGCGGTTTCGGCGGGTTGGTCCTTGCCAACAGACTGCTCGACAAGGGTTTTAAAGATTTTTTGCTTCTCGAACGCAACGACCGTTTGGGCAAGAAAATACTCGTCACCGGCAACGGAAGGTGCAATCTCACCAACGTCGATGTTTCCGTTTCGCGTTATCACGGCGATAACGCGGCTTTTTGCGCGAGCGCTCTCGAAAGGTTCGGAAGCTCTGAGCTTATAACCTTTTTTGCCGAACTCGGGCTCGTCGTGACCGAAGAAGGCGGAAGGTTTTATCCGCTCTCCCGTTCTGCGGCGAGCGTGCTCGACTGTCTGCGCCTGCGTATCGACGGCGCTCCGCTTCCCGACGGAAAAAAGCTCTGCGAGTGCGAAAGCAAAGTCGTCGATATCCGATATGAAAACGGGCGCTATATGCTGACGGCGGAAAACGGAAAGAAATACCAAGCCGAAAACGTCGTTCTTGCGTTCGGCGGAAAGTCGGGCGCAAATCTCGGCACCGACGGCTCGGGCTTCCTTCTTGCCGAAAAGCTCGGCTATACCGTGACGAAGCTTACTCCGTCGCTCGTACAGCTTAAAACTTCGGATTTTTCAAAATCTCTTTCGGGCGTCAAACACAAGGCTTGCGTAACGCTCTACGACGGCGACAGGTTTATCGCTACCGAGGACGGCGACTTTCTCTTCGTCGACGGCGGCGTGAGCGGCAACGCCGTGTTTGAACTTTCTTCAAGGTTATCTCTTACGAGCCGCCCGCAGATAAAAATAGATTTTATACCGAATATGACTCGCGAAGAACTTTCGTCGGCTCTTATGAAGAAGGTAAAACACTTCGGCTTTTTGCCCGCCGAGAAGCTACTCGTGGGATACGTTCACAGCGCGCTGTCGGCGTGGATAGCAAGCCGTTGCGGCGTTAAGGGGATACAAATATCAGAACTCACCGCTTCTCAACTTTCCGACGTGATAGCGTGCGTCAAGAACTGCCGCGCAAAAATAGACGGCGCCTTCGATTTCAAGGCTTCGCAAGTCACTCACGGCGGCGTGTCGACGAAAGAAGTCGACGAAGTGACCTTTTCGGGCAAGAAGAGTAAAGGCTTGTATATCGTCGGAGAAGCGCTCGACGTCGACGGCGACTGCGGCGGTTTCAATCTTCAATGGGCGTTTTCGAGCGCTATGGCGGCGGCGGAGAATTTTATATGAAAACCGTAAACGTAGACTTGCGCCTTGACGAGAGCGAAGAGCTTTTATTAAAGCGCGCCTTGAAAAAAGCCGGCGTTCGCGAAAAAGACGTTTCAAGTTTCAGCGTAATAAAAAAGGCGATAGACGCGCGCAATAAACGCGATATCAAATTTTGCTACGTCGTCGCACTGTACTTTGGCGACGAGCCGAAAGATAACGAATATTTCAGGGTAGGCGGAAGCGTAGTGGTCGTCGGCGCGGGCCCTGCGGGGCTTTTTGCGGCGCTCGAACTTGCACGCCACGGCGTTGCCGTAACCGTGATAGAACGCGGCTCGCGCGTTGAAGAGCGTTCAAAGACCGTCAAAGCCTTCTTCGATGGCGGAAAGCTCGACGAAAACACCAACGTTCAGTTCGGCGAAGGCGGCGCGGGAACTTTTTCCGACGGAAAGCTCAACACGCAGGTCAACAACCCGCTCGTTAAAAAAGTTCTTGAAGATTTCGTTCGCTTCGGCGCGCCAAGCGACGTTCTCTATCTCAACAAACCGCACGTCGGCAGCGACAATCTTCCCAAAGTCGTCAAAAACGTCAGGGAAGAGATAATAAGGCTGGGCGGCAGGTTTTCGTTTAACGAGAAGATGACTTCGCTTCTCGTTTCTTCCGACGGCTCAGTCTGCGGCGTTAAAACGGATAAGGGCGAATATCTTTCCGACTGCGTCGTCCTTGCGATAGGCCACAGCAGTCGCGACACGTTTTCGTATCTTTTCTCGGCGGGCGTTGCCATGGAAGGCAAGGATTTCGCCGTAGGTTTCAGAATAGAACAGCGGCAGGAAGTTATCGACCGCGACCGCTACGGCGATTTTTACGCGCATCCAAAGCTTAGCGCGGCGGATTATAAGCTCATCAGCCACGCGAGCGAAAGGGCTGTTTTCACCTTCTGCATGTGTCCGGGCGGCGTGGTCGTGCCGTCGGCTTCCGAGCAGGGCGGCTTGGTCGTGAACGGAATGAGCAATTACCTGCGTAACGGCGAAAACGCCAACAGCGCAGTCGTATGTCAGGTGAAAAAAGACGATTTCGGCACGCAGATTCTCGGCGGCGTCGAATTCCAGAAAAAGATAGAGCGGCTCGCCTACGCCGCGATAGGCGATTACGCAGCGCCCGTTCAGCTCGCCGACGACTTTATCGCCGACAGAGCTTCCACGCGGCTATGCGGCGTTACGCCCACTTACAGCCGCGGCTTCGGTTTTTACGAACTGAAAAAACTTCTCCCCCTTCAGCTTATCGAAAGCTTGAAAGCGGGGTTGTACGATATGAACGGCAAAATAAACGGGTTTGCAAGCTGCGGCGCGGTTCTGACGGGCGTCGAATCGAGAACGAGCTCGCCGGTAAGGATAGTCCGCGGCGAAAACTCTGAAAGCGTTTCGCATAAAAACCTTTATCCGTGCGGTGAAGGCTGCGGCTACGCGGGCGGAATAACGAGCGCCTGCGTCGACGGGATAAAAGTTTCGTCGGCGATAATTGATAAGCTTATTGAAAAATATAAAGTGAAAATATGAAAAAGTGTACGATCGTTACAAACGGATATTGCGATTATCAGAGCGTTAAAGACCAGGTGTTCGAGTTGAAGTTCGAGCTCGAAGAGCGCGGCGTAAGCGTAAAGACGGCTTATACCCGAGAGCTTTTGACTTACGTCGCGGAAGGCGGCGAAGCCGAGTCAAAGCTTTACGGCAACGACTTTATCGTCTATCTCGACAAAGATCCGTATATTTCGCATTTACTCGAAAAGTGCGGCTATAAGCTCGTAAACAGCGCAAAAGCCATCGAGATATGCGACGACAAGATGAAAACGCACGTGGCGCTTTCGGGCGTGGTGCGTATGCCTGCGACTATTTCTTCTCCGCTTGCGTACGAGCCGCAAAAGGACGACGCATTTATAGATTACGTCGAAACCGTAATACCCTATCCCGTCGTCGTGAAGGAAGTTTTCGGCTCGATGGGGCGCGGCGTATATCTTTGCCCCGATAAGGCTTCGCTCATAAAAAAACGCGCCGAACTTACGGGCAAGCCTCATTTGTATCAACGCTTTATCGGAAAGGGCGGTGAAGACGTCCGCGTTATCGTTATCGGCGGAAAAGCCGTTGCGGCTATGAAAAGGCGTAACGACGTTGATTTCCGTTCAAACGTGGCGGCGGGCGGCCGCGGAACAAATATCGAACTGACCGACGAAGACAGAACGCTCGCCGAAACCGCGGCGAAAACGCTTGCTCTCGATTACTGCGGCGTGGATATCCTTCACGAAGACGGAAAGTCGTATCTGTGCGAAGTCAACTCGAACGCCTTCTGGTCGGGTATATCCAAGGTGACGAGTATAAACGTCGCGGCGATGTACGCTCAATATCTCGTCGATAAGTATTGAAATGAATTTTCGATATTATTCGTCAATATTTTAACCCCGAATACGCATTTATTAACGAAACGCTTTAAAAAGTAAACTTTTTGGAATATTTTTTGAAGCGTTTTAATATTATTTAACGAAAAGCGTTTTAAAATATCCTTGACAGAAAGGCAGCCGTCGTTGTATAATGATAACGTAAAAGTTCGCGTTAAAGTTTTTCGTACGCGGACGAACGCGTTCTTTTTTTTCAAATACTTTTCAAAAATTTCCTACTTCATACGATAGTTTTTTAACAATCTACTTAAAAGATAAGTCGCCGTATAAGTCGATTAACGGCTGTTTTTTTGATATCATTTTTTTTGATGCGGGGTAAATTATGGATTTCAACGATTACAACAAGCAGTATAATATCGGTTCTTTGAGAAAGATATTGTCCGATATGGGCGGAACTCCCGGCTCAAAAAACAAAACGGAGATAATCGAAGACATATTGAAGATCGAAAGCGGCGAACTGATGCCCGTGCGTTCACGCCGCGGCAGACCGAGCTGTAACAGAAAGGTCAATCTGCACGATTCAAACAGTAATCTCGTGAGCGGCGTTCTCGAGCTCGTTCCCGAAGGCTACGGGTTTTTACGCGCCGTCAACTGCGATAACTCTTTAAAGGACAGTTTTATCGCAAAACCGACGATAAAGGCGAGCGGACTTCGCGAAGGTGACTTTATCGAGGGTAAGATAGAGAAAAAGCAGGAAGCGAAACTACCCGAAGTCGTTAAAGTCGTTAAGGTCAACGGCAGATCGCCCGAAGGCGAGCGCCCCCGCTTTGACGAGCTTATGCCCGTATATCCCGATAGGCGTATAAATCTTGAAGGCGAAGGCTTGTCTTCGCGCGTTATCGATATGTTTATGCCCGTAGGGTACGGACAACGCGGCCTGATAGTCGCTCCGCCCAAAACGGGTAAGACCACTCTTTTAAAGGATATCGCCATGTCGATAGAGAAAAATCATAGCGATATAAAACTTTTCGTGTTTCTCGTGGACGAACGCCCCGAAGAAGTTACCGATTTCAGACAAGGGCTCGATTGCGAAGTCGTCTATTCGACTTTCGACTGTTCTCCCGAACACCATATCCGCATAGCCGAACTGTTTATGAAGAGAATGAAGCGGCTCGTTGAAAGCGGTTACGACGTGGTGGTTTTGATGGATTCGCTGACTAAACTCGTGCGCGCGTACAACTCCGTGCTTCCACCGTCCGGAAAGGTGTTGACGGGCGGGCTCGACCCGCAAGCGTTAGTTACTCCCAAAAAGTTCTTCGGCATGGCGAGAAACACCGAAAAAGGCAGCCTTACCGTTATCGCGACGACGCTCGTCGAAACGGGCAGCCGCATGGATGACGTAATATTTGAAGAGTTCAAGGGTACCGGCAATATGGAAATAGTTCTTTCGCGCCAGCTTGCCGAAAGGCGGGTTTTCCCCGCGATCGACGTCAAAAAATCGGGCACGAGAAAGGAAGAACTGCTTTTAAAAAGCGACGAACTCGAATGTTCTTACGCCCTTCGCCGCGCGATAGACGACGTCCGCTCGGTCGAAACGTTGCTCGAAGTTATGAAAAACACGCGCTCTAACGCCGAACTCGTCGCAAGGCGTGACGAATGTTCAAAAGCTATCAAAAGACAATTATTTGAAAACTAATAAAAGAAACTTTTATACAGCTTGAAAATATCGCCGCCGCGGATAAAGCCGTCGTCAGGCGTTCGTTCGGGGTGGAATTGCGTCGCTATAAGTTTGTTCCCGACGACGGCTTCGATAACGCCGTCTTTGGCTGTAGCAACGGCGTTCAGCCCATCTCCGAGCCGGTCTATCGCTTGGTGATGACGGCAATTCACGAACCCGCTTGCGCCGAATAAGTCGCGCAATAAGCCCGTAAACTTACAAAACACGCGTTTATCTTCACCGCTTTGGATATGCCCTTCAACGTTTTTGAGCGTTCCGCCGAAAAAGACGTTTACGACTTGCAGTCCGCGGCATATTCCGAGAACGGGTTTACCCGAAGATATAAATCTTTTCAACAGATAAAGCTCTGTAACGTCAAGGCGGATATCCGATACGTAGTTTTTGGCGGCGCTTGAATAAAGACAGGGCGTAACGTCCCCGCCGCCGGGTATCAAAAGCCCGTCTGCGCTGAACGGATCGGAATACGTAAATTCAAATCCGTTCTCAGTCAAAGCGCGGGGATAATTTGGCGAAACGTCGTTACTTATAAAAATCAAAGGCTTCACGATACATTGTATGATGCTTAAGCCAAGACTGTTAAAAACCGTCGTTAATCGACGTATAGGCTATTATTTCTAATTACGGAGGACAAAACAATATGAAAAATATCGGCGTAGTCGTCGCAATGTCGGTAGAATCCGAACCTATGGAAAAACTCTTCGGCAGGCCAGTAAATGAATACTCTTACGGCGTAATGTCGATAAAAGAATACTCGTATCTCGATAAACGCATTTACTTTGCAACCTGCACCGAAGGCGAGATAATGGCTTCCGCTTGCACGCAGTATCTTATTTCGGCTTGCGGCGCAGAACTTATTTTCAACTACGGTCTTGCGGGCGGGCTTACCGACCAGAAGCTCGGCAACACGTTGCTCGTCAAGGGCGTTGCTCACTACGAATTCGATATTTCGCCGCTTAACGGCGCGCCCGCGGGCAAATACGACAGGTTTGACGGCACCGTTATCGCTACCGACGAAAAAATGCGCGTAAAAGTCAAGGCGTTACACCCCGAGATAGAAGAAGTGATCTGCGCTTCTGGCGACAAGTTCGTAGCCGAAAAAGCCTTCAAAGACAGGCTCGTAAACGATTACGGCGCAAGCGTATGCGAAATGGAATCCGCCGGCGTATTGTTCACGTCTTTGAACGCGGGAGTTCCGCAAGTTATACTCAAAGTCATTTCGGACAACGGCGACGACGCGCAAAACTTCGTCGATTTCGTCAGAGAAAAGAACTTCGAGTACGTTGCTCTCATCGCCGAAATTCTCAAAAACATATAGTTCTCGCTATCGTTGAAATTCGACGATAATCGACTTATACGAAGGCTTTTGGCTTAAAATCGCTTCCGCAGACCACGCTTTGCGGAAGTTTTTTTTGCGTTTTAGGCTTTGCCGCATAAAGCGGTCGTCGTTTATCTTTAAAAAACGACGTTAATATTTCTTGATAAAAATCGCAGTATATGTTAAAATAAAAAACGTATAAAACGAAATCTTTATTTTGACATAATTTTTCCGTTCGGTAATATTATACTGAATAGGAAATTGTTTTTTTGAAAAGATTATCTTTAAGGGGCGCCCGCGCGCTCGCTTCGGTAGTTATGCTCGTTCTCGCCGCGTTAGTCGGCGTCGTATGTTTTTTGCCCGAAAGAGTCATTTATATCTCGGGCGGCGAAACTTATGCGCCCGTATACGTCGGCAACACGACGAAGGCGCAAGTCGCGTTGACGTTCAACGTTTACGAGAACGCCGATATCGTAAACGCGATAGTCGATAAGCTTTACGCAAACGGCGTTACGGCAACGTTTTTCGTCGGCGGATGCTGGGCGGACGATAACGCCGAAACGCTCAATAAGATTATTTCGTGCGGCAACGAGCTTGGCAACCACGGCTATTTTCATCTCGACCATAAGAAGATATCCGAGCAGAAAAATAAGGACGAGATAACGCATTGTCACGAAATAGTCAAGGCGCTTACGGGCTGCGAAATGAAGTTGTTCGCTCCGCCTTCGGGCGCTTACGGCGAAGCCACTTTAAAAACTGCCGCAACGCTCGGTTACAAGACGATAATGTGGACGGTCGACACTATCGACTGGCGCGACGCCGACAGCCGACTCGTGTTTTCACGCGCAACTCAAAAAGCCGATAACGGGGCGATCGTGCTCATGCACCCGAAAGCGCATACGCTCGCGGCTCTCGACGATATTTTAGCTTTTTATAAGGAGAAAGGTATTGCTTGCGTCACGGTAAGCAAATGTATTGCAAATGATTGAAACTTTTACTTTAAGTAACGGCGTCAGAGCCGTCGTAAGGAGAATAGACGGCGTGAAGTCGTGCGCGATAGGCGTGTTCGTCAAAGTCGGTTCTTCAGACGAAACGCTCGCCGAAAACGGTATTTCGCACTTCATAGAACACACCAACTTCAAGGGTACGACAAAGAGAAACACTTTTAAAATTTCGTGGGATTCCGATTCGCTCGGCATTATTATAAACGCGGCTACTTCCAAGGAATTCACCTATTATTATACAAAAACCATTTCGGAACATCTCGACGAAGCGTTCGATATCTTGTCGGATCTGTTTATCGACTCCATTTACCCCGCCGACGAGCTTGACAAGGAGCGCGGCGTGGTGATAGAAGAGATAAATATGTACGAAGACACGCCCGACGACGTTTGTACCACCGAGCTTATTACGGCGTATTACGGCGACGGCGACGGATTCGGCAGAACTATTCTCGGACCGAAGGAAAACGTCAAGCGCTTCACGCGCGAAGATATTTTCGCGTATAAGAAAAAGTTTTACACGACTGACAACGTAGTTATCTCGTTCGTGGGCGATATAACGCCCGAAAAAGCCCGCGCCATGGCTGAAGAAAAGTTTTCGGCGATGAAGGTTTCGACGAGCGCGCCGCGTATCGAAAAGAATCTTACGCCCGTTTTCGGCGTGAGCAAAAGGGTAAAAGACATCGAGCAGGCGCATCTTGCGCTCGGCTTTAAAGGCGTAGGACAAAACGACGAACTGTTTAATTATTACGACGTGATAGCAAACGTTCTGGGCGGCGGCATGAGCTCGCGCCTTTTCAGAAAGATCCGCGAAGAGATGGGGCTTTGCTATACCGTTTACGCATACCAGCTCTCTTACGTGGACAGCGGGCTCGTCACCGTGTACGCGGGGCTCAACGGCGATAAGCTCGACGACGCGTATTCCGCCGTTATGGAAGAGATACGCGCGTTCACCAAGTCGGGAGTGAGCAAAGAAGAGTTCGATCTCGTTCGCGAACAGATAAAATCTTCGCTCGTGTTCGCCGAAGAAAGCACTACGGCTCAGATGGCGTTGTTCGGGCGCAGAATGCTCTTTTTTAACGACATTTACGATTTCGACGAAAAACTAAGAAAGATCAATTCGCTCTCGCTTGAAAAGATGAACGAGTGTATAAGCGATATTTTCGATTGCTCGGCTTTCGCGCTTTCGACCGTCGGTAAAAAGCCCGAGCTTACGAGATAACGGGGTTTTGCGATAGGAAAAGGGAAAAGGGCTTTCGTTTCGCAAGGTGAGCTTAAGCGGCGTAAAATCCGCCGCGATAAATGCGAAAATTCAATACAATAGTTTTATTTTCCGTGAAATCATCGAATTATTTCTGTCAAACGAAATTCGCAAATATTTAAAATTACTTGACAATTAAGAAAAATCCGTATATAATTTAACTACTTTTTACAGCGCATTCTGTTAAAACTTATCAGGCGGACGACTTAAAGAAATGAACATTGTAGAATTAAACGAAAAAAACCTGAACGAAGCTTTAAGAATTTTCAAGAGCACCAAAACCGAATACTATAAGGCTGTGGACGAGCAGATGCCTGCGGACGAAGTTATCGCCGAAGGCTTCCGCGGCGTCAGCGGTGAAGGCATCACGTATCTGTTTACCGAAAAGGGCGTAGCCAACGGGTTGGTCACCATCGATAAACCGATCGCAGAGATCAAGAACTTTTCGATCGATTTTACGGCGCTTTCCAAGGCAGACCTTACCAAGATACTTGAATTTACCGTCAAGCAGTTTTCGGCTATCACGCTCGTCTTTATCTGGGTGACTTCCATTGACGGCGCTGTTATGGAGCTTATTGAAGACTTCGGCTTCGAGTATACCGGCGAGCAGGATTATATCGATAAAGCCAAATTCCTTTCTGCGTATAAATACGTTTTCAGAAGAAAGAAATAGTTTTTTGCACGTATTTTTGACAAAAACGCAAAAATACCGCCAAATTTTCAAATACAGCTTACAAATCCTTGCGAAGTTTATAAATGTGTTATATAATTAGCAAGGCAAACGGAGAGTTATCGAAGTGGTTATAACGGCCCGCACTCGAAATGCGGTGTTCCGATAATTCGGGACCGAGGGTTCGAATCCCTCACTCTCCGCCAAGAACAACTCGTTTGAACTCACAAGGTTCAGACGAGTTTTCTTTTTCACAAATCCCGTTATTTTTTACGTTTACGGCTGTTTACATAGCGTACACAGAGAGCCATATCGAGAACACCCCGATCCACGCGGCTTTGAGCGTTTCATTTTACCGTGTCGATTCGGTTTTCGGCGGGTGCTTGACCGCGGAGCAACGGGGTTCCCCGCAAAAGCGAGCGAAGCGAGATTTTGTAGGGTATTCGCAGCGACGTGCTTGTATATGTCAAGCCCCCGCCATAGTGCCATTTGTAT
>CACXHH010000223.1 GCA_902767455.1 uncultured Eubacteriales bacterium | reverse complement strand
TAAGGCTTGAAAAGTGGGGCATGGTAGCTTACAACGCGCAACAGTTTAAATTCGGCGTAGTCGGAACAAACTCGGGCGCGAGTATTTCCTTCCGCTTTATCGAGGGCAGTTACGAGATATGGGCGTACAAGATAGTCGACGATTTCGTGGGGCTTCGCGAAACGACGATAGGCGTAGGCGATTTCAAAGTCGTCTACAACAAGCTCGACGGTGTTTTCGATACGCAGAAGATAAATTATATCGAGATAATGGTCGAGTCGAGCGGCGCCGCGTCCTTCGAGATAAGTCAAGCGCGTTTCGCCACCATCGAAAGGACCGCGCCGATGGCTTTTTCGATTTCCAACTGCGCCGAGGACGGCACGAGCGTGCGCGTATCGGCGAGTAAGTCGGTTTTCGCAGATAATTACACCTTGAAAATTTACGAAAATACAGCCGACGAACCGGTCTATACCGAAACGAGAACGGACGCTCTTTTCGCCGTCGCCAAAAACGTTTTCACCGTCGGAAAGCCGTACTACGTTTATTTGACCGCCGAAAACGAACTCGGAAAAACTTCGGCGAGCAACGACGGCTACGTCTTTTACTTAAAGACGACCGAAGGCGTCGTCGTATGCAATTTCGACTTTACGAGTCAGGAAAGCCTCGAAGCTTATATGTCGTCGAGCATGAGCGTACATTCGGGGCTTACGGTGACGCTTCAGGATAACGGCGTAAAGATAGATTCCGACGGCAAGGGCTGGCAGCAGTTCATATTCAAGCTCGAAACGGGGCTTGCGCTCGGCATGAATAAGCTGAGATTTACCGCCGATTTCTCCCACTATAACGGAAAAGTCGTCTTGCAGCTTGCCGATACCAAATGGGATAACTACACCTACAATCTCGATATTTCGTCGAAGATATCGGGAACTTACACGATAGACCTGTCGCAGTTCAAATTGTCGGGAACGGCTTTTACCACGCAGAGTCTTATGTGGATAATGTTCAACTTCGACGATTCCGTGGGCGGCGGATATATTCTTCTTGACGACGTTCAGCTTCTCGAATAACGGCGTACTTTTAAAGCGTGAAAAAAAGCCCGACTTTTACAGTCGGGCAGTAATGCTTTAAAACGAAAAAACGTAAATCACGCTTTTCCGCGCCGTCTTTTGTATTCGGAAGGCGTAAATCCGAATTTCTTTTTGAATTGCTTGCCGAACTGAACGCGGTTCGCGTAGCCTATCATCGAACAGACTTCAGACACGGTGTAATCGGTGTATACGATAAGCCCGGCGGCGTAGTTGAGTTTGCTTTCGATAAGATAATCGTGCGGGCTTATACCGTATTTTGCGAAAAATAAGCGGTTGAGCTGCGATCTCGAATACCCGAGTTTTTCGCACAGTTCGTTGACGTTATAAGTATAAAAACGCTCGTGCGTTTTCAAAGCGTCGAGAAGGTACTCCCATTTTTCGGTTTTTCTGTCGCTTTGCAATCTGTCGACGTACAGAAAGCTCAAAAGATTTACGACCGTGGCTTTTAACGTTTCGTTGGCTTTTTTCCACTCGCTCTCTTTGTAAGAGTTGAGCAGGTTGACGTTCGATTCTATCATATACAGAACGTGTTTCGGAAGCTCGAAAACGACGTTGCCGCCAAACGAATACGTATCGATCAGGCTTCCGAACAACGCTTCGGAAAGAGTTTTTAAGGCGTTGCTTCTTACGATTATATTTACTATCGTCAGCCGCTTATCGTCGACTCGTTCGATATAGTGACGGTCGTTGGGCGTGGAAACGAACATACGATCGCTGCCGACGACGCTTTGCCCGAAATCGGTGACGTTTTTCACCCTTCCTTCGGTTATCACCGTAAACTCGAAATAGTCTTCGTGAGCGTGGGGATAAGGATAATCGTCGTGGTTGACGTGATAAGTAAAATCTATCGCGTCGATACAATTTATGGTTTTAAGCGAAACGTTATAATTGAAATCAAGCTTTTGCGCGTCCATATCGTGCTCCCATCGTTTAAAAAATATGCGAGAAAACTTGCTTGCAAGGGATTTCGAGCGAAGTATTACGTCATCGTCAAATAATATTATATAACAAAACGGGCGGCTGTTCAATACCAAATTACAATTTTTTTAATTTTTTCTCGGAAAGAGTCGCGGCAACGCTTTTTTTGGAAAACTCTTTCCGTTATACAGACACGAATTTTACGTTTACGGAGAATACTATGCGCGTTGAATCAATTTACGAAAACTGGCTTAAATCGGCAAAAGACGAACGAGTTTTAGCCGAGCTTAATAATATGCGCGGCAACGCCGCTCTTATCGAAGACGCTTTTTATAAGGAATTGCGCTTCGGAACGGGCGGTTTAAGGGGAAAACTCGGCGCGGGCACCAACAGAATGAACGTATATACCGTCGGACGGGCGACTTTCGGGCTTGCCGACCATATCCTTGAAAGCGGCGCGAAAAAGAGCGTCGCGATAGCTTACGACAGCCGCAACAAGAGCCGTGAGTTCGCACGGCTTATCGCGGAGATAATGTCGTATAAGGGGATAAAAGCGTATTTGTTCGATACGCTTATGCCTACGCCCGTGTTGTCGTACACGGTCAGGAAGTTTTCTCTCGGCGCGGGCGTGGTAGTCACCGCGAGCCATAATCCGAAGGAATACAACGGCTACAAAGTTTACGACGAAAAGGGGTGTCAGCTGACAGATAAAGCGGCGGCGCTCGTCACCGAAAGCATAGAAAAATACGGTTATTTCAACGATTTTATTCCGAACGAAAGCCTTATTACCATGCTTAAAGAAGACGTTCTCGACGACTTTATCGACGAAGTCACGCGGTTTTCGTTGCGCGTAGGCGGAAGTTATCGCCCGAAGATAGTATACACGCCGCTAAACGGTACGGGAAGGCTTCCTATCGTAAAACTATTTGAAAAGATCGGCGTTAAAGACTATCTTATCGTTCCCGAGCAGGAATACCCCGACGGAAATTTTACGACTTGTCCTTTCCCTAACCCGGAAGAAAAAGAAGCGCTCTCGCTTGCCGTCGATTTGGCGAAAAAGTCGGGCTATAACCTCGTTATCGCCACCGATCCCGACGCAGACAGAATGGGTATTGCCGTAGTCGACGAGCGCGGCGCAAGACTTTTCAACGGAAACGAAACGGGCGTGCTTATGGAAAACGCCATACTTTCCGCGCTTGTCGAACAAAACCGTCTGCCCAAAAACCCGTATATCGTAAAGACGATAGTCACCACTCCGCTTGCAGCGAAGATAGCGGCGTCTTTTAGCGTGAAGGCAAAAGACGTGTTGACGGGCTTCAAGTATATAGGCGAAGCGATAGACGCGAGCGTCGGTGAAAATTACGTTTTCGGCATGGAAGAAAGCTACGGCTATCTCGTCGGAACGCACGCAAGGGATAAAGACGCCGTTTCAGCCGTCATGACGCTCGTCGAAACGACGCGTTACTACGCGGAAAAGGGGTTGAGCCTTTCGGAAGCGCTCGAAAAAATTTACGAAAAATACGGCTACTATTGCTCGGCTCTTTATTATAAGGTATTCGACGGCAAAAGCGGTATGGAATATATGTCGTCGTTTATGGAAGGGCTCAGAACGCGCCCTTACGAAAGCGTTTGCGGACAGAAGGTGACGTCCTTTACCGATTACGGCAAAGGCGTGAACGGCTTGCCGAAAAGCAACGTTTTAAGCTTTTCGGGCGAGAAGTTTACGCTTATAGTCCGTCCGAGCGGAACGGAACCCAAAATCAAATTTTACATCACCGCTACGAGCGCCGACCATGGCGACGCTCAAAATCTTCTCGAACAAATAAAACAATTCGTTATCGACAGTATTTAAAAACGCGCCGTAGGTCGTTCGTACGCTTTTTTATAGCGTAACTAAACGCCCTGCGGTTTTCGTGTTTTAAGGCGGGTTTTTATTATAAATAAGGCGGGTTTTTATTATAAATAAGTATAAAGCGCTTTGAGAACTGCCGCTTTTAAAGGAATATCGGCAGGGGAAATAAGGTTTAGTATACTTTTTAGTTTGTTTACAAAAATGACGTTTTGTTTACAAAATACCGTCTTGTCGAAGGTCGTAGCCTATGTTACAATCTATTTAAGATAATGTCGGCGACAGCCGTAATTATTAAAAAAATTAAGTTTTTTTTGGAGGGAAACATGAAAAAACTATTGATCGTTTTGCTTGCTATTGCGATGACGACGGCTTTGTTCGCTTTCACGGCGTGCAAAAAAGGTAACGGCAAAACTTCGGACAGCGGCGAAGTAATAACTTCTCCCGACGCTTCCGACAGCGGCGAACAGAGTACGCCCGTCGAGAAGACGGCTTACGAAAGCCCCGTTTTGACTACGGGCGAAAACGGTATTGCCATCGCTCACGAAAGCGCGACCGTAGCTTATAAGCTCGACGACGGCGATTGGACGGAAGGTACTACCGTTTCTTACAGCGAAGTCGAAGGCGAACACACCGTGACCGCCAAAGCTATCGAAGACGAGAACGGTCTTGAAAGCGCTGCTATCTCCTTTACTTACGAAACGGTAAAGACGGCGCTTACCATTACCTCAACGGGCACGGATTCTTTCACCGTCGCGTTTACGGGCGTATCGCTTGCAATGCTTAACGGCGAAACTTACGAAGCGTGCGAAACTTACGAATATACGGCTGTTCAGCCCGGAACTTACACCTTCAAAGCTCTCGGCGGTTGGGACGCGGATAGTTCCACCTTCTACGCAGGCGAAGATGAGAAGTCCTTTACCGTCCTGAAGGCTGCGGAAGGCAAGCTCGTCATCGAAGACGCCACCGGCGCTACCGACAGCATTTTGCAGGAAGAGTGGGAAGTCAAGAAATACGACAACTCGGGCAACTGGGTAGACACCACCGCATCTATTGCCGCCGGTAAAACTTACGACGGCAACGACTGCGCTATCTTCGAGTGCTGGAACAACGGCACGAAATTCCGTTACGGAAAAACTTACGAAGCTACCGAGATGTACAACGTCTTATCCTTCGACATCAAGGGCGACGGCGTAGCCAAACTCGAACTCAGCATCAAGGACAGCAACTCGGGCATCTATATCAATTACAGTCTTGGAACGCTCCCCAACGCCTGGATGCACTACGATATCTCTTTATACGACACCAACTGGAAACTTTATTATAACGGCGCTGGTTATCCGCTTCACGACGCGATAGCTTCTTACGGCTCTATGTTCGGCGTTCGCAGCGAGGACGAAGTTATTCCTTTCTGCGACACTTTGAGCTTTATTCTCAACGGATATATCGCAGGCGGTCCCAACGCGCATATCTATTTTGACGAAGTAAGCTTCAACTACGCCGAAGCACCCGAAACGAAGCAGGAAATGCCTCTGTTCGCGCTCGGCAGCTATTACGTTCCCACGACTATTACCGAAGGCTATCCTATTCTCACTTTGAAGATGACGTCGATTTCGACCGCTCAGCTTTCCACCAACGGACTCGACGAGAACGTTACTTTCGATATGAACGTCGCAATCGAAGGCTATAAGTTTACTCTTACTCAGAAAGACGTCGAACAGCCCTTGACGATAGAAGGCGCTTTCACCGAAAACGGCAAAGGCGTAACCTTAGAAAAGGCGAGCGGCAACAACGCTCAATTCATCGATACGAGTATCAGATACGCAGTTGCGGCAAACCTTGAAATGGACTTCGAGGAAGCCACCGCCGGCAAAGCTTACGTCAACGAATACTGGAAACAGGAACAGTACATAAGCGCATGGAAGGCCGTGACCGGTCAGATGAACTGCCGTGAAAAGAACGGTACCAAGGTCGTCAACCTTGCCTGCGCGAACGGCACTACCGGCAGATTTACCTACAACGAAGGCACCGCGATAGGTCTTGCCAACTACTTCGAGATAGATATCGGCAACTACTTCAACGGCGCTAAACCCGTAAGACTTCAGCTCTATCTTCTCAGCACCACGGGAAGCAAGACTTACTTCTACGGCGGCGACGGCATGTTCTCCGAATACCCCGTAACTACCGCTATGGAAAAACAGAGATTCTATCTCGATACCGCCGTCAACGTACAGAGCATAGTATTCGTCATCGAAAACAAAGCGGGCGTAGATCAGTATCTTTACACCGACAACTATCTTCTGACTTATACGTTTGAAGAACCCGAAATTCCCGAAGAACCCGAAGTTCCCGAAACCGAAGTTTTAAAACTCGACTTCGAAGACGGCGCGGGCAGCGGAAACTACGTCAACGAAAAATGGACGCAGTATATGTGGAATAACAGCGCTTACGTCGCTACGAGCGCCAGGATGAACAGCAGAGAAAACGGCAGCAAAGTAGTCAATATGTACGGCGGCTGGACGACTTACAAGTTCATCTACAACGAAAACGGCTC
>CACXHH010000222.1 GCA_902767455.1 uncultured Eubacteriales bacterium | reverse complement strand
TTTAATGATAAAACGCGGCGAATTGTATTATGCGGATTTAAGCCCCGTGGTCGGAAGCGAGCAAGGCGGAGTGCGCCCCGTGCTCGTAGTGCAGAACGACGTTGGCAACCGTTACAGCCCTACGGTCATCGCCGCCGCAGTTACGAGTAAGCTCGATAAGGCAAGGCTCCCGACGCACATAGAGCTTCGCGCCGACGATTACGGGCTCAACAAAGACTCGGTCGTCCTTCTTGAACAGATACGAACGCTCGACAAAAGAAGGCTCAAAGAAAGAATAGGTTTGCTTCCGCCGCCGCTTATGCGTAAAGTCGACAGAGCTTTATACGTAAGTTTGGGTATGGAAGAAATGGCAAATTGATATATTCCGCGTCGGATACCGATCGCGGATTTTTTACGCCCTTTGACGGCTTTTTACACGCAAACATATAAGAAAGTATCGATAAATCACTTTATTTTTTTGATTGTATATGTTATAATATAATCGTCAATTTGCTGAACGCAAACCAAAACCTTACGGTTTTGTCGAATTTTTCTTACGAAAACTTCGGACGATATATTGAAAGCAATCATAAAAATGCCCTTGCAAGCAAGCATTTTTATTTATGTTAAAATACAATAATAAAAGAGAAATAAAGTCTGTCGCCGTCGGCGTTTACGCGCTTTTACGCGACGGGCTTTCAAGGAATCGTTATGGATCAACTTTTGCTTCACAATTATTTTGAAATAGGCTCTTTTAAGATTTATTATTACGCGATATGTATCGTAACCGGTTTTCTTGCGTGCGCGATATTCGCCGTTCCGCTCTTTAAAAAGAGAGGTTTTTCGCCCGATCTTATTCTCGACACGCTCATCTGCGTTATCCCTTGTTCGATAATCTGCGCGAGAACGTGGTACGTGTTGATGGATCTCGACGAGTTCATGACGAACGGCGCTTTTGATTTTCTGAAAGCGATAAACATAAGAACGGGCGGCATGGCTATCCACGGCGGCGTTGTCGGCGGCGCGCTCGGGATATTCATCATAACGCGTATAAAGAAAATACCTTTTGCTAAAATAGGCGATTTCGGCGCGGCGCTTCTGCCGCTCGGTCAGGGCGTGGGAAGGCTCGGGAACTTCTTCAATCAGGAAGTTTACGGCAAAGTCGTTCCGCCCGCGAAGGCGTGGTTCCCGTACGCAACTTTCATCGAAGCCGACGGAAACTATCACGTTGCGCTCTGCTTCCACGAAATGTTCTTCAACCTTTTGCTGTTTGCGCTTTTATACGTCTTTCTGTATAACTATAAGGGCAAGCGCGACGGCTACGCAATTTCGGCATACTTTATCGGCTACGGAATAATCCGCGCGTGCATGGAGCCGCAACGCGAAGCCGAATACAACATGGGCAATCTCTTTCTCGGTATGCCCACGATGTTTTGGGTTTCTCTTCTCATAGTCGCCGCGGGTATAGCGCTTCTCACCGTTCTTATCGTAAAAGACGCGAAGGAGAAAAACTACTGGTGGAAAACATACTTCGACGCATTTAAAAAGAAGGAAAAACCCGAACAAAGCGCCGAGTAAAACTTACGGTGAACACGATGACCGACGAGATCACGATAAACGATTACGAACGTTATATCGAAATTTTAGAGCGTGAAAACGCTTCTTTAAAGAAAAAACTTGTCGAGTTTGCAGACGGCGAAGCCGAAGCGAAAAGAAAGATCGACAAGTCCTTTTCGGATGCCGAAACGAAAAAGCGTGAAGCTTTGTATCTTTACGCGACTGAGCTTAATTCGCTTAAAACTTTTGCAAAAAAGTGGCGCTCGTACTTTGAAGCGCCCGACGGCGATAGAGTTGAAAAATCGCGGATAATCGACCTATTGCGCGGCTTCTTGTCTGACGTCGGACTTGAAAACGCAAAGGAAACAACGGAAAAAGCGGCAAAACTTTTCGTCGATAAAGATAAAAAGCAAGTTTCCGAAGATACGGCTTTGGGCGACTACGAGTTCGATCTCGACGCGGTTATAAACCCGTCGGAAGATCTCGACCTTGCGGAGCTTTGTAAGGAGCTCGGCGTATACAAGGGCTGACAAAAAAGCCTGACGCCGCCCTTAGTCTTGCTATTTAAAAAATATCAACGGAGCGGGTAAAAATGGTTTATCTTCTCATATTCTTTTTGGTGGTCGTTGCCGACCAGCTTTCAAAATTTCTCGCGGACGCGTATCTTCCGACGGAAGGGATAACTTTTATCGACAAGATATTTTCGTTAAAGCTGTCTTACAACAGGGGCGCGGCGTTTTCCTTTCTGAGCGGAAAAGACTGGGCGCAAACCTTCTTTCTGGTGGTTACGATACTTGCCGTAGTGCTTTCTCTTACCTATCTTATTTTTTCAAGCCGCAACAGCAAGTGGCTCAATACGACGGTAACGCTCATAATCGCGGGAGCCGTCGGCAACCTTATAGACAGGGTAGCGTTATCCGAAGTCAGGGATTTTCTCGATATAGAGTTTTTCGCTAACTGCAACGTCGCCGACGTGGCGATAACGGTAGGCGCGATAATGCTCTTCGTGTACTTCCTGTTTGTAAGCGAGGACGCGATGTTTAAAGGAAAAAAGAAAAATGCAAAAACTTGAGTTTGAA
>CACXHH010000221.1 GCA_902767455.1 uncultured Eubacteriales bacterium | reverse complement strand
GTTCGTCGCTTTCGCGGCTTTTTCTGTAGTCACCGCAGCACGCGCGGAAGACGAAAAAACGAGCGTTATAAAAGAACTTTCGGGCGCAGTCGAAGAAATAATTTCGTCGCTCGATCTCGAAAACCTTTCGAGAGAGTATTCTTCGATAGAGTCGTTTTCGGAAGCGGACGTTTCGGAACGTATAAGAAGCTATCTGACGGGGAAAGTCGATTTTAAACTCGAAGATTTGTTTTCTTCGGCGTTAAGCGTCGTTTTAGGGAGCGTTTCGTCCTTCCTGCCGTTTATAGGCGCTGTGATAGCCGTTGCGATATTGTCCGCAATACTTCGTTCGGTTTCGGTATCTTCGTCGCTCGGAGCCGAAAAAGCCGCTCATTTTGCCCTTTCTGCGGCGGTAATAGCTTTAAGTTCGTCGGCTTTTTTCTCCGTAATGAACGCGGCGCGCGAAGCTGTAAACGGCTTGAACGGTCAGATGCAGGCTGTTTTCCCCGTCGTCTTAACGTTGATGACAGCGTCGGGAGCAAGCGTTTCGGCGTCCGTTTTTCAGCCGTCGGTATCGTATATCTGCGCGCTTGAAGGAATGCTCTGCGGTTCGATTTTGTTCCCTGTTGCCGTACTTCTTTTCTTGTTCGGCGCCGTAAATTGCGTGCTTCAAAATGTCAGTTTAGTAAAAACCCGTGATTTTTTCAAAAGTATATTCAAATGGATCACGGGCTGCGTGACTCTCGTCTTTTGTTTTTTCATCTCCGCGCAGGGGATAGCTTCGTCGTCGTTCGACGGGTTTTCGGTTAAAGCTTTAAAATACGTCGTCGGAAACGGCGTTCCGCTCGTAGGTCAAATGTTTAACGGCGGGTTTGACGTCGTATTCGCTTCGTGCGTGCTCGTGAAGAATTCTCTCGGGCTTATAGCTATGGCGGGGATAATTTTGACTATCGTCGCACCCGTAGCTCAGATAGGCGTTTTAACGCTTCTTTTCAGGTTTTTATCGGCGGTCACGGAGCCTGTCGCTGACGAAAGAATAGTAAAATTTCTCTCCTCTTCGGCGGATTCGCTGGGCTATCTTGCCGCAACGGTGATCAGCGTTGCGATCGTCTATATGATACTCGTCTTTATAGTTATCTGTTCACTCGGTATCGGCGTATGAATTATTCGGCTTATGCGTTAGGAATTTTTGCTATGGCGCTCGTCATCGGGATAGCCGAGCTGCTTTTGCCCGACGGGCACGTTTCAAAGGCGGCGAAAACGGTTTTTTCGCTCGTTCTTACTCTTTCATTGATAGCTCCGATCGTCGGTTCGTTTTCCGGCGTTGACGTTTTGGGCGGGTTGACTGTCAACGAGATAAGCGTAGACGACGGATTCGTTGACCGAATTTCGTTTGTCGGAAAGGAGAATTTACGAAATAAAGCGATGGCGATTCTTGAAGAAAACGGCGTTAAAGGCGTTGAAAAAGTCGAATGCGAAATAAACGACGAAAAAAAATTATCTTCCGTCTGCGTTTATTACTCAAAAAGCGGAATAAATCCTTTGGACGAGCATACATATATTAGCGAAGTGAAAAGAATATTGTCTGTCGGTTTGAAAATCGATGAGGAGGTCGTATCGGTGCGTGGAGGATAAAAAAGAAAAGGGCTTAAAAAGCGTTTTGAAAAAAATAAAGACTGAATACCTTATTCTGGCGGCGGTTTTCATCGTTGCGATAATTATCCTTATCGGGGCGATAACGCCTGCCAAAACGCAGACCGCTTCGTCGGCTTCCGCAGTCGACGATTACGTCGTAACTCTCGAAAAAAAGCTTAAAAACTGCCTTTCCGAAGTGAAAGGAGCGGGCAAAGTCGACGTGATAATTTCCGTCGCTTCGTCGATGCAGACGGTTTTTGCAACCGAAACGACGGTTACGAATTCCGTAAAAAAGGAAACGACCGTCACGGTTGGCGGAAAACCCGTCGTTTTAAAGGAAACATACCCCGAAATATCTGGCGTTCTGATAGTTGCCGAAGGCGCTGACAATATCGCCGTCAAGGTCGACCTTCTTAACGCTTGCGAGGTGTTTTTATCGGTTACGGAAGATAAAATAAAAATTTTGTCAATGAAAAAATAATTAAGGAGTCATATTATGTCCGCAAAGAAAAAAATCGTCATTTTATCGCTTATGGTAGCGTTACTTGCCGTAACCGCCGTTTTTAATTTCGTGTTGTCCGGAAACTCTCAGAAAAAGACGGACGAAGCCGTCGCCACCGCAAATTATTTCGTTCAGTACAGAACGGAAAGAAACGAATCGAGAAGCGAGCAACTTCTTCAACTCGACAAGATAATCGAGACGGGCGAAGCAAATTCCGAAGCCGTTACCACGGCGCTCAATATGAAGCTCAAACTGACCGAAATAACGGAAAAAGAAATGCTTCTCGAAAGACTTATAAAAGCTAAAGGCTATAACGACACGGTAGTTTCCATCGGCGTTACGAGCGAAAATATCAACGTTATCGTCAAAGACGCCGACTTCGACCAGAACGACGCCGTCGTCATTTATTCAATTTTATCTTCGGAAGCCGCCGCGACGCCCGAAAAAGTGAATATTATTCCGATAAGTTGAATAAAAGTTGTAAAAAAGACTACCCTTATTTGACGAAAATATGCTATAATTATAAAAAAGAAATTTTGGGGTTAATTATGGCAACCAAAAAAACAGATAATAATAACAGCGTAAACAAAGGAAGTTTGATTTACGACGAAAGCATAGTAAAAGGCATCGTATCCATAGCCGTTTCCGCCGTTGAAGGCGTAGTTCTTCCCGCTCCCAAGAAAGGGGCAAGGACCGCCGCGAGAGATAATATCAAGATCACGAGCGAAAAAGACGGTATCTACGTTAATGTTACGGTAAGCGTCGTATACGGTTATAACGTTCCCGACGTTGCTTACAATATCCAAAGCAGCGTAAAACAGAACGTTGAAACGATGACGAAGTACAAAATATCGAAAGTGGACGTTTTCGTTTCAGACGTAGTATTCGACGAAAAACGTATCGCTGAAAATAACGCCGATAATCAGGAATGATCATTTCTTTGAATTTATGCCGAATTATAATTTGATTCGGCATTTTATCGCGTTAAACGGAGGACGACATGAGAAAAGACGCAAGAGAAGTTGTTTTTAAAGTATTATATTCGGAACTCTATACTTCCGCCGATGAAGAGCTTTTTTCCGAACTTACAAAAGAAGCCGAATTAAACGACGCGGAAGTGAAATTTGCCGCCGATCTTCTTGAAAAGGTTCGTTCAGGCAAAGAAAAACTTGACGAAACGATAGGCGAGCTTGCCAACAATTATTCGCTCGAAAGGATATATCCGACCGACAGATGCGCGCTTTATATCGGGCTTACAGAGATAAACGGCGGCGAAGTTCCCTTTATCGTAGCCATCGACGAAGCGCTGAATTTATGTAAAAAATACTCTACGCCCGAGTCGTTAGGGTTTGTGAACGGCATATTCGCAGAATATGTAAAAAGAAACAAAATCGCTTGATTTCATACTAAAAAATAAAAATTTTTACGTGAGGCGTAATTATGGAAACCATTATTCTTGACGGCAAAGAAACTTCATTGAAGTTGAAAAACGATCTTAAAGAAAAACTCGACGGTTATTATGCGAAAGGATTGCCCGAATGCAAGCTTGCGATAATCATGGTCGGCAACAATCCCGCGAGCGAAGTATACGTCAGGAACAAGACGAAATCTTGCGCCGCCGTCGGCATCGTGGACGAGCTTATAAAGCTTGACGAAAACGTTTCGCAGAAAGAACTTGAAAATCAGGTAAAAAAACTTGCGGAAGATAATTCCGTTCACGGTATTCTCGTTCAGCTTCCTTTAAGCGCTCATCTTGACGAATCGAGAGTTACCGAGCTCGTTCCCGCAAAAAAGGACGTCGACGGGTTCACTACTTCGAGCCTTGGTAAACTTGCGATAGGCGAAGATACGTTTATCTCCTGTACCCCGGGCGG
>CACXHH010000220.1 GCA_902767455.1 uncultured Eubacteriales bacterium | reverse complement strand
TATACTTGAAAAACTCGCCGCAGGAAAGCGGCTTTGAGGATAAACCATTTCAAAAAAACGACGAGGTCAACGTATGAATAAAATAACTAACATCCTTATTTGCGGTATCTTTACCCAAACGGGTATGATGATCTACAATCTCGCGAGAAAACGCGACGATATGTACGTAGTTTGCGGCGTGGACGAATCAAATTCGTTCGGCGGCAACTGCGACGTTCCCGTTTACAAGAGCTTTGACGAAGTCAAGGAAGTGGTCGACATCGTAGTCGATTTTTCCGCGCCCGAAGCGTTTGACGACGTTCTGAACTTCGTAAAAGAAAACGGTTGCAAACTTATTGAAGGCACTGCCGGGCTTACGAGAAAACAAAAAGACGCCGTTCGCCTTTTCGGCAAAGAACACCCCGTATTTATGTCAAACTATCTTTCGATAGGCATGAACCTTCTTCTGAAGCTTTCGTTCGCGGCAGCAAAAGCGCTCGGCACTTACGATATCGAAATAATCGAAAAGTACGACAGCGACAAGATAAACACCCCCGGCGAAACCACGCTCAACCTTGCCGAACACATCAACGAAGCGCTCGGCGGAACGAGAAAGATAGTCGTCGGCAGATTTTCGAGAAGAAAAGGTGACGAGATCTGCATACACTGCGTACGCGGCGGAAAAGTCGTCGGCGACCACGAAATAATGTTTATAGGCGAGAGAGAAGTTCTCACCATCAAACACGAAACTCTTGACAGAGCCGTTTACTCGGAAGGCGCTATGGAGATCATCAACTTCATGATCGACAAGCCCGCCGGCTACTACACTTTGCACGATTACTACGGAGATTGACGCTCCGCTTTAACGATAAGCGGCGTATCGCCTGATATTATGAATTTTTTTGATACTTTACCCGAAGGCTATACCGAAAATTTCGTTATCGACGCCAAATCGCAAAAGACAGGCGTTATTATGAACGTGGCGGCTATCGCCGTGTTCATAGTTTTCACAGTCGTAGCCGTGATACTCAAAGGCGTCGATTTAAAGTCTGTATCCTTGGGGTTTGAGAGTCTTATCTTTCTTATCGCGTTTATCGTCGCCGTGCTTGCGTACACCGTTTTGCACGAACTCGTGCACGGTTTATTCTATAAGATATTCACGCGCAGAAAACTAACTTTCGGCATCACATGGTCGGCAGCGTTTTGCGGCGTTCCCGACGTTTACGTCAAAAAGGCGCCCATGCTCGTCACGATACTCGCGCCCTTCGTAGTATTCTTGCTCGCCGCTTTCCCCTTCCTGTTTATCGTTACCGACGCAAGAATATTCGTTTTGCTCGCCGCCTTCACAGGAATACATATCGGCGGTTGTTCGGGAGATCTTTACGGCGCCGCGATAATGCTTTTCAAGTATTCGAAACACCCCGAACTTTTAGTCAACGACACGGGTCCTAAGCAAACGTTTTTTATAAAAGAATAATTAAAAAAGTCAGGTTAATCAACTTATAGCCTGACTTTTTATTTTGTTTATGTTTTTTAAAGAAGCGGCGTAAACACCTTGAAGAGCGCCGTTTTGAAGCGTTCGCCCATCGATTGACGGATAAGTTTTTTATCCACCGCTATCGACTTATTCTGCGTTTCGATAAAGTCCTTTTCGATATCTTCGATAGCTTTGGATCGATACATCCACACCCCGTTTTCAAAGTGGTGGACGAGCGAGCGGTAGTCGAGATTTATCGTACCGACGATAGCCGTATCGCCGTCGGCAAGGTAGTTCTTTGCGTGGATAAAGCCCGGCTCGTACTCGAATATCTTCACGCCCGCGTCAAGAAGGCGCGAATAAAAGCTTCTCGTTATGGCAAAAACCATCTGTTTATCGGGGATATGCGGAGTAATAATCCTTACGTCAACTCCCCTTAAAGCGGCGTTTTCGAGCGCCTGAACGAGATTGTTGTCGATGATAAGATAAGGCGTAGTTATATAAACGTAGTTTTTGGCTTGTCCGAGAAGATTTAAAATAGCCGTTTCGGCGATATGCCTTTCGTAGACGGGGCGCGGGCCGTCGCCGAAGGGAACGCACCAGCCGTCCGAATATTTTTCGTTTTCCGCGTAATAATCCGAGAAGTTTTCCGTCGTCTTGACGTTCATCGTGTAATCTATCAAAAACAGACGCGTAAGTTCGTTGACCGCGTTGCCGCGCAACATTATGCCAACGTCCTTCCAGTGCCCGAAGCGGACGGTCTGATTGATATATTCGTCGGCGAGATTGATCCCGCCCGTGAACGCGACTTTGCCGTCGATAACCGTAATTTTGCGGTGGTTTCTGTTGTTGAATTCGTTGTTCGCCTGCCCCTTTATTTTAAAGAAAGGCACGCACTTTATCCCAAGCTCTCGCATGCGCATATAATAGTCGCCGGGGAGCTTCGTCATACAGCCGATGTCGTCGTAAACGACTCTTACTTCCACGCCCGCCTTGACCTTGCGTGAAAGAACTTCGAGCACGCCGCCCCAAAACCTGCCTTTCTCGATTATGAAATATTCCATAAAGATAAACTTTTCGGCTTTTTCGAGCTGGCGTATCATCTCGTGGAAAACTTCGAGCCCGTCGTTGAAATAAGTTATCTCGGTGTCGCCGTAAACGTGACACTCGGCAAGTTTTTTTATAAGGTTTGCCTGCGAAAACGCGGCGGGATCGCAGCTTTCAAGTCCGCTCAATTCGACGGTGTCGTCCTTTTTTACCTTTTCCCTGCTGAAACGTTTGAGTTTCTTCGTCTGCGATTTTGACAGCTTTCTCGAATAAAACATAAAGTAGAGCATAAAGCCGCCTATGGGCAAAAGCATCACGAAAAACAACCACGGAACTTTGTATTCGGGGCTGTCCTCCGAGCCTATTATCCTTATCGCCACGGTAAGCTGGATCAATATAACGAAGATATATACCCAGTTGAAATAAAAATTTATAATCGAGATCGCCGTTATAGCGAGCAACGTTTCGAGAAGAATAAGTATTATGTTGATGATGAAGCGAACGGGAATAAAACGTGATTTTCCTTCGTCGTTTAATTCGCGTTGCGTAAGTTGTTTCTTTTCAGCCATTGATAGCACCGTTTTCAGTCGTTTTAAGTTCCGCCGCTATAAGACGGAGCTTTATCTTGTGCGAACGATCAATCTTCCTTTATAATATTTACTTTTCTGTTCAAAGCCCAAATCGCTACGCTTATCCCGTAAGTCACCGCGAGCATAACTACGCACATTATCACCGAGAACAAAACGTTGGGGTAAGCGAACCCGTACCAGTTGTGTTCGGCGGGAATTGCTCCGCCTTCCATGTGCGAGTACGCGTTTACCATATAGAATATTCCGTAAAAAAACGAGTGAAAAAGCCCCGTTGTCGTTTCAAAAAATTTCAATTCTTCGGTATGCTCGAACAAAACGAAGGATATAAGCGTTATCATAGGAATAACGAAGTGGAAGAACAGGTTGCTGTTTATAAACAGCGAGAAGTACCCGCCCGGGGCTATAAAACCAAGAAAGCATACGACGGTCAGCATCGTAAGCGTTACGCCGATAGTGGAAACGTACTTAAACAAATATACCCATTCAGGTATTGCGTTTATTCGCCCGTGCGAATATAAAATTTCGTATACCGCAAGCACCGCGCAGGCTATACCCGCAAGGATATTCGATTGCACGGTAAAAAATTTGAACATGTCCACACCGGGTCTGGCTTCGTTATCCGTGATAAACTGTATCTTGAAAAAACCCATCACGAACGCAACGATAACGAGCAAAAACACGGCGACGTTCATGATACAAGATATTTTCATCTTTCGTTTCATAAGTTTATTCCTTACTTTTGACGATTTTTCTACCTTATAATATAACACTTTATGAAAAATTTTTCAAGTTTTATTACGTGATTTATTTATGTATTGATAAAAAACAGTCGAAACGCTACGTGTTTTTATCCGTTTACGGATAATTCAAAAGCTTTTTTCTCAATTTTTACAATAATAACTAAGGCACGAAAAACGGAGCCCCGCGTGGGAAGCCCCGTTTTTAATATTCGGAATTATATAATTATTTACAAAGTTCAAAGCCGAATTCGCGCATAAACTCTACGGTGGTCGTCTTGTCCTTGAATACGGCGGTATTTTCGAGAATACGCGAGCAAACGCTTGCAAGCTCTTTTTTTACTGCGGCGTTTACGTTTTCGGGCGAACGGTGTTTCGCGGCGATAGCTTTGATTTCGTCGAAAATCATTGCGAAATCGCCCATATCTTCGGGGAGATCTTTACCTTCGACGATAGCGTTTTCAAGACGTTTGAGTTCGCTCTCTAACCTTCCGGGAAGAATAAACAAGCCCTGCGCTTCGATAAGCCCGATCGATTCCTTCTTTATGATATGGAATTCGGGGTGAGCGTGGAATACGCCGTCAGGGTATTTTTCGCTCGTGATATTGCTGCGAAGGATTACGCTCATTTCATACCCGCGAGTTGTCTTTACGACGGTGGGGCTTATGGCGTTGTGAACGCCCTTTTCGTCAACGGGGATAATGCCGAGCTCGGGAGCGGTGAAGTTTACCCATTTTTCGTTAATGGCGTTGGCTATTTCTTCAACGGGGGTGCGGTTTTCGGAAACTACTCTTATGACCGTACCCGCCCAGTCGACTATTTCGACGGTCACGTCGGGGTATTTATCGCTCTTCATCGTATAGAAGGCTTTAGCCTTGTGCATGGGGAGTATTTCCCCGCCGCCCTGATAGTGGTCGTGCGCGAGAACGCTTCCGCCGATACGCTCGAGCGCGGCGTTGCTTCCGATGAAGTAGTGCGGGAACTTATCGACGAAGTCGATGAGCCGAGTGAAGGTATTGCGGTCAACGTGCATGGGAGTATGTTCGTGATTTACGACTATTCCGTGCTGATAAAAATACCCGTACGGCGAGAACTGCCAGAACCAGTTCTGCCCGTCAAGCTTTAAGTCGACCGTGCGGAGAGTGCGTTTGTTCCTGCCCGCAAAACCGACGTTTTCGTGACAGATACTGCATTTCGGGTACCCGCCCTTGACGCTGTTTCCGCTCACGGCTTTTTTCGGATCACGGAATTCGGGTTTAGCTTTATTTATAGTAATAACGAGCCCGTTATCGGCGTCGAAACGCGGGTTTTTATCGAGCTTACTCTTTTTTACGTAGTCGCTCTTGACGGAATAATCGTACAGCCACTCGGTCGCGGCGGCGCTTCCGCTTTCGTTCAAAACGCAATAAAATTTGTCTTCGACGTCGGAAGG
>CACXHH010000219.1 GCA_902767455.1 uncultured Eubacteriales bacterium | reverse complement strand
GAACGTATTTCGTAGCAAACGCCGAGTTTTGACAGCCCGACTTTTTCGCCGTTTTCGGATATGATAAAATAGTTATCCGCGGCGGGTAAACTCTTCAATTTCATTTTCGCTCCTTTAAGGATATTATTATTTGGGAAGTTTTTGTTTTGGCGAGCGGTCAGTCCGTTACGAGAAAGGCTTTGCCGTTCAACCCGACGAAAATGATATTTTTGCAGTTTGCCGCGGCGTAAACTCTTTTAGCTTTTACCCCGAACTGCCGCGCCGTGTGAGTAAGGTCGGGCGCAAAATTCAGCTCGTAAACGTCGGCTTTGCCGTCTATTACGTAGACGTTTCCGTCCGCCGCGCCGACCGTATCGGTTATCCCTTCGAGCGTAAACTCCGTTTGCGAAACGACGTCGCGATAATTTACGTCGACGAGCGCCGCGCGAAAAACGTCGCCCCTTCTCGATAGCGCGACGAAGTTTCCGCCGCTCAATTTCGTAACGGCGAGATCGTCGCAGTCTTCGGAAAACACCAAACTTTCTCCGTCGCCGTCTTTAAAGACGACGCGCGCCTTTTTGTTTATCGCGTCGTAAAAAGCCACGAAAACCCCGTCGTCGCACTCTACGACGGACAGTCTGTGTTTCTCGGTCGGTTTTTCGATATAGCCGAAAAGTTCTATCATTTCTACCGAATACGAGCTTGCGGCGGAAAAGTCTATCGCTATTTCGTTTTCGCCTTCGGTGAGATAAACTTTTTCGGCGATAGTTGTTTTTCCTGACGATTTTACGCTTATCAACGATACGCCGTTCACCGTAAAGCCGATATCTCCTATACCCGAGAGCTCGGCTTTGAGCGTGGCGTTGCCGCTTCTTTTCGCGATGACCGAAAACGAGTACCGCCCGCCGTTTACCGCAAGGTCTTCCCGATAGAATATCTCGTGCGAAAACTCCGTCGCTTCGTCGTTTTTAATGTTTTCTATTTCGTAACGCAGATCGCCGAAATCGTTTTTCATAATACTCTCCGTTGGTTATTTTCGTTTGGTTTTACGCGCATTTTTACGCTTTCAGTACGCGAACACGAGATCGACGTCCGATATTTCCGCGCCGACCGTTCTGCTCTCGAAGGCTATCGAAAACTCGTTGCCTTTAAGCCCCACGCTTACCGAGCGAGCCGCGCGCGAACCGTCTATCGCAAGCTTGCGCTCGCCGAAATCGGACGAGATAGTGACTTCGCAATCGCCTTTTGAAACGAGTTCTATCTTCTTCAAAGTCTTTACCTTTGCTATCCCGAAGTTCCCGGCGTTGTTCACCCAGCGTTTTTTGAGCGTTTTTCCGAAATACTTCGCCGTATCGCTCATCTCGCCGAGCTTTCCTTCGGTGACGAACAGGAGCTTGTCGCCAATCTCCACGACGTGAAGCATCTCGTCTACCGAAAAACCTTTAACGAGATAATAGCTGCCGTCGGCAACGTTATAGCAAAGAATTCTGTTTTCGACCTTTCCGCCTATTTTCAGCCTGAACGAACAGTAAAAACTTCCGTTATGGTACGCCCCGTGAGAAGTTTCGTTGTCTACGCCCGCGATATATCCTTTAAGCTCGGGCAATATCCTTACGGCGTTGTAGCCGTCGAACGAATAAAACCCGCCGCCCGTCAGGTAGACGATATTCTTTCCGCAATCGGTGACGGTGGAAGCAAATATCTTTTCTCTCGGCACGGACACGCTCTCGACGTAAAAATCCTGCTGCTTCATATAGCCTTGAAGTCTGTTCACGCCGACGTCGCGGAAGATATACACCCTGCCGTCGAACTCGATCACCTTATTGACCTGACCGAGCCCGTCGCGAAAGTCGATAAACCCCGCTTCGTCAAGAGAAACGTACCAGTTGGTCGGATCGAAATTGTCCGAAAACCAGAGCGTGGTCTTTTCTCCGCCGGTAGTTACGAACAGCCTTTCGCCGTGCGTGCACATAGAAGTTATTCTCGGCGCTTCGTGGACGGAAAACTCTTCGCCGTCGTACACCGCGAGCGAGCCGTCTTCGGATAAAACGAACGCGTCACGGTCGTTGAAACGGTAGTTTACTCCGGTAGCAGAAAGCGGAACCCCGCTTCTTATAAGCTCGTACCCGCTTCCTGAGTTCAGCTTGGCTTCGTATAGGTTTCCGCTCTCGCAAAGCGCTAAAAGCCTGTCGTCACGCAAATTTTCGGCGTCGTCAAATAACTTATAGTAAAAGGCTTTTTTGATGACTTCACCCGTTATTTCTTTAAGCGTTCCGTCAAATGCGTCCCACTTTAATTCCTTTACGCCGAACGAATCTTTGAGCGCGCCGTCGAAAAGTTTGAAGTTATACGAATCCGCCGCGCGCCACGGAGCGAGCTCTGACGCGATACGCGAGTCGGCGCCGAGATCGAAGGCGTTGAAGGAAACGGTCTTGCTCCGCTTCTTCGGATAAGAAAAACTTACAGCCATACCCTTCCCCTTATCCTTTTGCTCTTTGAGATAAGATGCGTTTCAATTGCTTTTTCGTACCTTTCGCGCCAGGTCGCGGCCTCGTCGTACAGTCCGCTTACGAGCAGGAACTCCGCCGCGACGCCCATTGCGAGAACTCGGGCGGAAAAAACGTTTTCGTCGTATTCGCACTCGTCGGCAAGAGAAGAAGCCTTGGCGGAGCGGTAGTCGTAAGTTATTTCGCACACGCCCGCGCCCGTTTCCACTCTGTCGTGAAAGACGGTAAAGGCTATCTCCCGCCCGAAAGAGCTTACGCTCACGATGCGTTTGGGCGGCTTGGTAAACGAAGTATAATAGAAAACTCCGTTCGGGGAAGAGAGCGTTTCGCAGTAGATGAGCGGCTCGATCTCTTCGCTCAGTTCCATCACCGTCAGGTTGTAACAGTTCAAAAATCTTACGGCGTCGGGATTGTCGTCGGGAAGAACGCCTTGCGCTATCTGCTCGGCGAGCTTTTCCTTTCCGCACATAAGACTTGCATAGTAAATTATATCTTTTACAGTCATACTTTTCCTTTTACTCCATTCAGCTTTCCGCAGTCCGTATTAAAGCGGACCGCGGAAAGTTTAACGCGTTGTGAGTTAAAGCGGCTATAAAGATAAAATCTTATGCCGCAAGCCGAATTTTACGCTTCGGTGATACCGGTGAGCATAGCCTGACCGCACGGCTTATCGCAGATAAGGTCGGCGTACTTAACGAGAGTGGCGGTGTAAGTGGGCGTGCCGGCGTTCTGTTTTAAGATCTTGCCGTCCTCGCCTTCGAGCCACTGCCAGTCGCAAAGCTGATGGAGCGTAAAGTTATCGGTGTTGAGAAGATACATGGTGCCTTCGGGACAGAATTTATCCGAAACGATGGGGATACCGTTGTAGGAAATAGCCTTGTAGCCGCCGTTGAGTTCCATATAGTCGGTGTTTCTCTTGTAGGTGGCGAGATGATTCATAAACGCGCGTTTGACGCCCGAAGAGCAGACGATGAAGTTTACTTTACTGCCCGCGTCTTCTTCTAAGGTGTCGATAGCCTTCTGAATTATCGTTTCGCTTATGTCGCCTACGTTGGTCTTGATATAGGGCGTAAGCCATTTGTGAGTGGCTCTCGAAAGCCCGTAAATACTGCCCGTAGAAGAGAATATCGCGCCGAGCCCGGTGATCTCCTGATTATAAGAACCCTGAACGGTCATAACGCTGTTTGCGACCACGACGCTTCCGTCGAGCGCCGCGCCGTCAAGATACACCTTTTTAGCTGCTCTGTCGATGGAAGTGATGCGTCTTCCCGAACAGTTGGTCAAAACCGTACCGGCGGAAGATCTCAGATCTACGACGAGCCCTTCGATAAGGTTTTTGACCGAATCTACGGTAGCGGCGTTTCCGCTTACCGAAGATATCTTACAAAGTACGCCCGAGCCGTCGCCGTAGAGCATTCTGCCGAAGTTGAAGGAAGCGGCTTTCAAAAGCCCTTCCATTTCGGCGTTGAGAAGGTTTACGAAGGCGCCCGATTTGTTTTCGGAAGCTCTTATCGCCTTATCGGAAAGTTCGATGGTGCCGTAAAGGTTTTTCAAAGTGAGCGTGAATTGCTCGTAGTTGTTGCCGGCGGCTCCGGGCAGATTACCCGTTTCCGTGCCTGCTCCGATACCGCCGTTGATGCCGAACTGCGCGATACGCTTGATGTCTTTGCCCCATACGTCCTCGGTGGACTGTTTGATCTTGGCAAGCAAGGGGTTGATATTCGTGTTCATCTGCTCGGTAACTACGCCGAGATAGAGTGTCTTTAACGCCTTATCGGCGCTACTCATAGTAATCATTGTCGTTTAACGTTCTCCTATCTGAAAAATTTTTCCGCAAGAAGCTTTGCTTCTTTAAGGTCTTTTGGCTTTATCGGCGGGGTGACGACTATTTCGCCCCCGCCTAAAAGCTCTTTCGGATTTGCGCCCGACGTTTCTGCAAGAAACTGCCGTATTATCCCGTCTTTGATCGCGCTGTCGATCGTATCGGGCGTAATACCGCTTCCCGCCGAGTCAGCCTGCTTTTTTAAAGCCTCGGCGAGAACTGCGATGCAGGCGCTCTCCCACGACGTTTCGGGCGACAGACCGCGTGCCGATTCTATCTCCTTAACGTACGGCTCAGCGCAAGGATATTTTTCCAAAAACTCCTTCGCCGTCACTTCCGCGTACGGCGTCGTAGCGTAGACGGAAGAGTTATCCTTTGTTTCCGCCTCGGCTTTGAGCGCTTCGTACTCCCCTTCCAACTTTCTCAACCGCTGACTGCGTTTGGTAAATTCAGCTTCGAGCGAGTTGTAAGCCTTAATGAGCGCAGTTACGTCCTTGAACTTTTCTAATGAGATACTTTTAAAGTCGTCGCCTGAAAGTATATCCGCCGCCGCGGTGTGCGAGTCTTTTCCGGTTATTTGTTCATCAAAAATCCGCTTCATTATTCCTCCCGTGGT
>CACXHH010000218.1 GCA_902767455.1 uncultured Eubacteriales bacterium | reverse complement strand
CCGCGATAAGACGGAAATCCCGTAATTTTTACGATTTTTAAGCGCAAGCGGCACGAAAAACTATTCCTTTTTCCCGTCGTCGGACACGATAGCAGTCATGATAATATCCTGTTCGTAATCTCCCATATATTTGGAAAATAGGTTGAATCCGCCGCGGTTTACGGCATTTTGCTTGTTTTCTATCCTGAAAACGAGCTTGTTATCGCGCGAAAAATCAAAATCGGCGATCGTGACGGAACTCGTCTTTTCGCCGTTGACGTAAGAGCCGACGTCCGTCAAAGCTATCTTTATCAGCTGACCGTACTGCGTGTTTGAATCGGCCCACCACTCGGGGTTGAGTTTGCCGCGTTTACCGCCGAAGTCGGACGGGCAAGTGTAGTAGGCGAACTCTTTTCCGTTCAGGCTGAACGTTATATCCGACTTGTAGTCCAGCCTGTACTGCGGCGCTTCCGAACAGATCTCCAGAGTGAAGTCGAGCTCCAAAAGTTTATCCCTGAATCCGACGATGGGAAAACAGTATTCGACGAAGCCGCAGTTGAGCCACATAATGACCATATCGCGTTTTGACGGCGAGAAAGGATCGGCGATAAAACTTCCGTCTTTTAAGAACATTCCGCACCGCTCGGTAAAGTGCATGTTCGTGTATTCACCTATCCCGACTTCGTACGAAAGCTCCTTTACGGGGCTTGCTTTTTCGCGGTGCAGAAACTCGAAGTTGAGCGAAAAATTGACCTTATCCGCGCAGATAAGGCGCGTATTTCGCGTCGTATCAGTAAGATAAGTCGTCTTTACGAGTTGAGCTTTTTCCAAAAGATCGATATGAAAAAGCGTTGCCGAAGTTGAAATATACAGCGCGTGGCTGAGCTCGGTTATAGTTCTCGGGCGCTCGCTCACGAGCCGAAGAAGATGAACGCGCGTCTTGTTGCCGAGAGCAATCCCCAAAGAGGCTATCTTATCGTCTTCGCCCGAAAGAAACGAAAAATCTTCTACTTTCTTATAATAATCTCTTTCCATACCGACATTATAGCTTACTTTTTTTAAAAGGTCAAGAATTTTAGTACATAGTTACGTACTATATGCTGATATTTTTGCGAATAATAAGTATTTTCAGGGGTATTGACTACGCCCTTTTTGCGTGCTACAATCAATTATGAACAACAATGCAAGGAGGTTTTTTACCTTGAAAAAGACACTTCGCACTTTGCTTATCGCAACTTTCGGCGCTTTTGCGATAGTTGCGGCAACGCTTTCTATGTACTTAACCGTGAACTTCACGGCTAACGCGGACGACGCTTCCGCGACCGTGGTTTCGGCGGCAAACGGCGGACTCATCTACGAGATGGCTTGCGCCGAAGAAGAGACGGCAACGCTTCCCGAGGGCTGGGTGAATGGCTACTACGGTAGTCTTGCCGCGGCAAGCCAAAGCGGCGGAAACCTGAATATAAACGCTTACGAGTTGAATAACGGACAAAATACGTTTATGTTCAACGAGTACGACGGCAAAGGCAACTACGTTATCGATATGGACTTTTACGTTCGTCAGTCGCTGGTCAGTAACGGCACAACGTCGGGCGGAAGCTCTTTCGGTATCATTTACCGCGCTCACCGGGAGAACAAAGCCATAGACAGCGTTACGGGTACCGATATAAACAGAATTTACCTTTCTTCGTATTACACCGACGCGTCGTATAGCGGAAAGAGTGGCTGGAACTACTGGTTCAAAGATCCGAAGAACAACAACGCGGCATATCTTAACGTTACGAGAATGAAAACTCTCGCTCCCGGCTACGTCGACAAGTTCAAGAACGGTCAGTTGATAAACTATCGTCTTGCCGTAATCGACAACGAGATAATTTTCTACGTCGACGGCTACGAAGTTTTAAGATACGCTCACGACTATTCGGTGACTCCGCACCTTGCGAGCGGTACTTTCGGCATTTCGGCTTACAGAGTGGACGCTACAGTCACGAGCTATAAAGTTTACAGCCTTGACGAACTCGCAACTTCCGCCGCAAACGGAAACGAAGTAGCTCACGGCTTGACTCTGCCGGCGACCGCTTCGGCGGAAAGTTCGGCAAATCTTTCCAACTACACCGCTACCACGACCGTGAACTTCGGCGAAAGCGAGAACGCGGCGAGCGTTATCATAGCCGAAAAGAACGGCGAAAAGTTTACCGCGAACGTCAATAAAGCGGGCGAAGCTTGCTTAAAGCTCGGCGCGACCACTCTTTATACCGCGACCGCAACGATCGCCGACGCAAACTCAGTAAATATCAGGACTTCTTACGCAAACGGATTCGTCCGCGCGTGGGTGGACGGCGTTTCCATAGGCGCGGCGGTAGCCGAAAACGCTACGGCTAAATACGGCTTCAACGCCGCAGAAGGCGTAACTTACGCTAACGCTACGCTCAACGAAACGGAAAAGGTCGCGCAGAAGGCGAAGGTAGTTTCCGACAAGTTGACGTTTAAATACGGCGACGAAACCCCCGACTGGAGCGGCATGAGAATTTCCGCAACGATGTCCGACGGCTCGGTCGTCGAAACGCCCGTTACCGCGGATATGGTCGAAGGCTATAACGCTTACGCGGTCGGAACGCAGACGCTCACCGTCAGATATACCGTCAACGGAAAAGAATACGCCGCGAATATAGAAGCGGAAGTCGAAAAAGACGACTTTATTTATATAGCCGAATTTTCTGAAGAACGCGTTACGGGGCTTCCCGACGGGATAACCGAAGGCTCGTACTTCAAGGGCGCGACCTACTATCAGGAAAACGGCTCGCTCTTTGCCGAAACTTACGGCGTTTCAGGCGTTAAACTCGCGTATTTTACGGATATGATCTCGACCGATTATTATCTCGAAGTCGAAGCGACCGTTTTATCTTACGAAAGCAGCGGCAACTTCGGGCTCACGTACCGCACCGCCATGGACGAACCGCGCGCGGAATGCTTTTTCGGTAACGCGATAGACAGGTTTTTCGACGAATCCTATTACGGCAACGAAAGCTTCGTCGATAATAAATCGGGCTGGCACGAATGGGGGCGCTACAACGCGGGCGTCGTCAAGTCGACCTTCCCCGACATTTACGGCAAATATACGGGCGGAAAGTCTATGAAGATGTGGCTTGCCGTAGTTGGTGACGAGCTTATCATGGGCGTTGATAACTACGAGTTGTTCCACAGAACGCTCGACGTCGCTTCTTATCCCTTCCTTGGCTACGGCAACGTAGGTATCTATATTTCTCACTGTAACGTAAGGATAGATTCCTTCAAAGTAAAGAGCCTTGCTTCGCTTTCGGGCGAGCTCGGTGAAGAAGCGATTGACGCGACGACTTTATACGATTATACCGCCGTCACGAAGCTTTCGCTTACCGAAGGCTCCAAGGCGCAGATGACGATAGCCGACGGCGTAAACTTATACGTCGGCGCGGACGGCGCGGTGAGCGTCGCTAACGCTTCCAAAACGCTTTGCTCGGCTGAAATTGCCGTTTCCGACCTTGCTGACGTTACTGTCAGAACGAGCGTTTCAAACGGCTTTGCGAGCGCGTGGGTGGATGAAAATTACGTCGGCACGGCGTGGCTCAACGGCGCAAATCCACGTTACGAAACGAAGGAAGCTTCGGGCGTGACTTACGGCGAGACCAAGCTTTATAAGCCCGCTTTGAAAGCCGAAAAGTCTGAGCTTATATGCGAAGCGGAAGAAGAGATACCCTTCGGCGCCGAAAACCCCGTATTTGAAGGGATCTACGTCAGGTATCTTATGTCAGACGGCTCGACGAAAACGTTAAATATAACTTCCGATATGGTCGAAGGATATAACCCGACCGAAAGCGGCGTTCAGTACGTTACGGTCACCTATCCGATGAACGATACTACGATAAGCTCGAAAGTCGCCGTAAAAGTCGGCGACAATCCGAAAGTAAAACTCAAAGTCGGCATCATGAGCGACGTGCATATCGGCGCGAACGCTTCCAACGTCCCCGCGATGAAGAGCGCGCTCGAATACTATAAGGCGAAAGGCTGCGACGCCATCGTCTGCGTGGGCGATTTAGGTCATAACTATTATTATATGTTGCAGGACTTCGCCGACGTTTGGGATTCGGTATTCCCCGCAAACGAAGAACAGCCCGAGAGAATAATCGTCATGGGCAACCACGACACGTATTGTCTTGAAGAACAGGGCTACAAACGCGCGACCGCCGAACACAATCAGAAGATAGTCGAAGTCTTTGAAGATATGTTCCACATGGATTCCGATTACGGCGACACGGGAGTTAATTATTATAAGGTCGTAAAAGGCTACGTATTCGTAGGTCTTTATATCCAGACCCCGATAGCCGAACGCGAAGCTATGATAGCCAAGGCTTACGAGCTTCCCGAAGCGCAGGGCAAACCCGTATTCGTCATAGAACACGAACACCCCGTCGGAACGACGTATATCACGCAGGGAGCGAACGCAACGGGCGCAGGTCACGATTTCGAGATGAATACCATACTCAAAAACTATCCTAACGCCGTAATGCTCGTCGGACACGCGCACAACCCGCTCGCCGACGAACGCGCCATCTGGCAGGGCGACTACACCGTAGTCACTTGCGGAAGCTTGTTCGGACCTATCGTCGAAAGCAACAGATACGTCGGCGGCGTTGAAAACGGCTCCTTCCAGCCGAACAACTGGTCGGCAAAGAGCGCGCTCTATATGGAAGTTACCGACGAAGATATAAATATCGTCCGCTACGACTTCACCAACAACGAAAAACTCGGTAAAGACTGGAATATCGCGATTGACGAAGACGGAAATCTCGACCTTACGGGCTATAACTACGAGTTAAGATACCAGAGCGCCGTAGCTCCCGAATTTGCCGAAGACGCCGTCGTGACGGCTGAACCGCTTTCGGCTTCGATAGTCAGAATAACCTTCCCCAAGGCGATAACCGAATACGAAGAGATGGACGATATAATTCAGTCTTACGTCATCCGCGCGTTCGACGACCAAACCGGCGAACTGCTCGGCGAAAAGAGAGTTTGCTCACAGCACTATCTCGGCAGAGTACCCGAAAAAGACAGCTACACGCTCAACTTCAACGGGCTCAAATCGGGCGTGACCATTCGTTTTGAAGTGACCGCCGCCGAAAGTTACCAGAAAGAAGGTAAAGCTCTTATCGTCAAAACTTCCACCGACGAATTCTCCATCGAAGGCAAGACTCCCGATTTTTATTCGGATTTCACTCTCGAATGGGATAAAGACAAATTAGATACTTACACCACCGATACGGCGGTCAAATTTGAAAACAACGCGCTCGTTATGGCGGGCAATTCGTCTTCGAAGGCGCTCGTGAAAGGGCTCACGCTCGTTGACGGCACTGTCGAAACGCTCGTTACGGCAACCGGTTCTTCGCTCGGCGCGGGGCTTCATCTGTTCGCGTCGGGCGCCGCCGACGAAATGGATACGATAACTTCGCTCAACGTCGAGCTCGAGAGCGACACGGGAAGCCGCGATCTTATCGTCAGGGTGTACAGATTTGAAGGAAAATACGTCAACTGCCCCGCAAGCGCCACGATTTCCGACTATTTTGCAGACGGAAACTTAAAAGGCAGCGTCGCGCTCAAAGTGGAAGTCACGAATAAGCTTATGTCGATATTCGTCGACGGAAAACTCGCTTTGACTTACGTAGCGGGCAAATTCGCCGTCGAAGGCTCGGTCGGGTTCAGATCGCATTTTTCCGACGTTGAATTCGATTATCTCAAAGTTTACGTCACGGGAAGCGATTACGCTCTTCCCGATAGCGCCGAATTCGACTCTACGATGTCTTCCGCAAAAGAAGCGATTGCGAAAGTCGTTCCGCTTGACGTCGAAAACGCGCCTTGCGATACGTATTCCGTACCGGAGGCGATATATAACAAGCTTCTGAAAATCGTAATGGATTACGACAGATATATAGTAAGAGCTTACGAAGTCAATATGACTAACGCGAGCCAAGAACTTACGAAGTATCTGCAAATAATGGAAGCCGTAAAAGAAAAGGGACTTGCTCATACCGCGGGCGAATGGGAACAGACGCTTGCCGCAACTTGCGAGAGCGCCGGCTTAAAGCATAAAGTCTGCACCGTTTGCGGTGAAGAACTCGAAACTGAAGAGATAAAGCCGCTCGGTCACGAATGGGGCGAGTGGACGGTAGTAAAAGAAGCTACCGCCACCGAAGACGGCGAAGAAAGAAGAGTTTGTTTGCACGACGAAACGCATTACGAAACGAGAGCTATCCCCGCGACGGGAGAGAATACGAGCGACTCGACTTCCGCTTCTAAAGACGATGAAGCTTCTTCGTCCGGTAAGAAGGCGAAACTCGGCTGTAAGTCTTCGCTCCCCGCAACGGCAGGCATTATCGCCCTTGTTTCCGGCGTTGCCGCGGCGTTCGCATTGAGAAAGAAAAAACGCGATTAACGAAGTTATAGTGCCCTTTTTGTTTGTAAACGTCCAAGCAAAAAGGGCATTTAAGTATCACGTCGATTACGTCGAATCAGATTTTTAATATCGTCGCGATAATTTATAATATTTAAGGAGAACATTGATGAAACAAAGAATTTTGTTTTGCATTATGACGATACTTATGGTTGCTTTTGTTTGTGGATGTAACAACGTTTCGGATAATACGTCCGTTTCCGACGGAAACGACGAAAGTTCTTATTATCAAAGTCAATCTGAAAGCGACGCTCAAAGCGCGGAGCAAAGCTCGGTCGCCGAGAGTTCGGCTTCCCATTCTGCGGGAAATTCTTCGGAGGAGCCTTCCCCTTCGGTAGAAGAGCCCGATCCCGTCGTAGCCGCCGCCGAAACGAAGCACGGCTCGCTTACGAAAAACGGCGGCGTTATGACTTCGACAGCCGTCAACACTCTGGGCGTATTCAAAGACAGCTCGTTTTCGCTCGGAACGTATAGCGCGACTATCGTCAAAAACGGAACGGGCGACGACGGCATAGTCTTCGGCTTATCCGATAACGGATTCAAATTTTACTGGGAGACGGGCGTAAGCTATTATTTTTACTTCGTAAGCCAAAGCGGGCACGCGTATCTCGGTAAGGTCGAAAACGGAAGCTGGGCGTCGTGCGCGGTAAAAGAAATATCGGGTTATACGGAAAACGGCGAGTATTCGCTTAAAGTCGTAAGGTGGTCGGAATCTATCTTGCAGTGTTACGTAAACGACGAGTTATATTTTACTTACTACGATCAAAAGCCTTTAAAAGGCAGTGTGGCGGGCGTTCGTTCGGGCGTTGACGGCGTCAGATGGAAAGATATAAAAATCGTCGTGAAAGACGAGCTCGAATATACTGCGCCGAACGGTTTCGGCGTTTTAAAAGGCAGGTTTATCTCGTCGGGCGACGTAATAACTTCCGTTGACGACGAAAGCGTTATGATCTGCGACGAAAAACTTGAAAAAGGCACCGTTTCCGCAAAGATACGTCCGTGCGTCAGCAGTGAAAACGGAATTGTTTTCTGCTTCGGCGGAGACGAGAAGGTCGCTTCTTACTACAAATTTACCGTAACCGCAGATAATAAGGCAAGACTTATTAAAAACGACGGAAGCGCGGTGACGGTGTGCGGAGAAAAGAGCGTTTCTTCGGTTTTATATTCGGTCGGAAACGAGTGCGATATGAAAGCAGTCGTAAACGGTTCTGAAATTACGTGCTATATCGGCAGAGTCGTTTACGTTTCGTTCAGCGATGACGACGTACTCACGGGGCGCGGCGCGGGCGTAACGCTTTCGTGCGCTTCGACCGTCAGGCAGTTTGCGCTCTCGGACGATACCGAAGTGAACGTCGAAGACGTCGATCTGAGAATTCTGTTCATAGGGAACAGCCACACGATGTTCAACGATATGTCCACGAAGATATTCGGCGGCTTCGTCGAAGCTTCGGGTAAGACGGTTGACGTAAAGACCGTGCTTTGCGGCGGACACACCATGTCGCAGTACGCAGATCCCGCCGACGCGTACGGCGCTCAGGTTATAGATATGTTCGAGTCTTTTAAGTTCGATTACGTCGTATTGCAGGAAAACAGCGATATGTTCGTCAACGATACCTATTATCCCGCCGAGTTCGATCGGGCGATGACGACGCTCTTTGGGTTGATAAACGAAAACGGGGCGAAAGCTGTGTTTTATTCGTCTTACGGCAACAGGTTGGCTGAAAACGTGATAGACGTCGAAAAGACCGTCCGCCTTGCCGAACAGTATACCGAAGCGGCTGAAAAATACGGGGCGAGCGTAGCGTACGCGGGGTTCGGGTTCATGGAAGTATATTCCGACCAAACCAACAAAATAAACCTTCACTACACTGACAATCACCACCCGTCGGTGTACGGGAGCTATCTCGTGGCGGCGGCTATATATCAGACTATTTACTTAAACGAAGACGTCAGGCTTATAGACTTCAATCACACTATTACTTCTACGGACGCGACGAAACTTAAAGAAGCGGCGTATAAGGTAGTGAAAGATCCTTCGCCCTATTTCATCAAGCTTGAAGAGAAAGACTATAAGATTACGATGGGTAGTTGGGAAGTTTACGAAAAAAACGGCGTGACTTATTATAAGGCGCTTGCGAAACCTTCGATATTGATGTTCAAGGATAAGTCGTTTAAGGGAGGCAGTATCTCTTTCGACGTGAAATTCGTCAGCAACGACGCCGCGAACAGCGTGGCGACAGGTATAATTTTCGGCGCGACCGCTATCAACGACGTCACTACCTATTCGGGGACGTATTACGTTTCGGGAAGATACGTGAACGAGTATAACGACGCTCTCGGCGGACTTCTTTCTTTCAGAAAACTCAACGGCTCTTTCGATTTCGAGCTCGACGGTTGGAACAAAGGCAATTTGGACGACGTGAATAAGACGTATAATATCAAAATAGTGTGGGATAAAGATAGTTCGAGCGTAGATTATTATATCGACGGCGTTTATCAATCGTCTTGTTCGTTCGCAACGAAGATATCGGGCGAATACGTCGGTCTTTACGCCGACGT
>CACXHH010000217.1 GCA_902767455.1 uncultured Eubacteriales bacterium | reverse complement strand
TCGCGAAAAAAGTTAAAGTCCCCATGATGTTCATTCAGGAAGGAGATAATTTCAACTCCTTTACTTCCGACATCAAGAAGGATAATTCGATCGACGCTTCCGTTTCTTTGACGAAGGCGTATCTCGATAAAATACTCGACGATTACGACACTTTGATAGATATCTTTATTCAAAATAAAGATAATATGTCGTCAGAAGCGATAATCGCCTATCTCGAAAGCTACGAAAAAGACGAATAGTTTTCGTCGTAAACTTCTGTTTTTACCGAGCCTGACTTTACGTCAGGCTCGTTTTTTCGATTGACAAAAACCGTCGGTACGTATAGAATTATTATAAGGTCGTGAAGTAAAGCGGCTAAAAGGAGCGACAATGGCTGAAAAACAGAAAATCGTGATAGCTTCCGACTCGTTTAAAGGGAGCCTTTCGTGCGCGGAAATAAACGAAATCTGGCATAATATCGCGCGAGAGAGCGGCGGAACAATCGAAGTCGTTCCATTGCTCGTTGCCGACGGCGGCGACGGCACGCTCGACGCGGTTATTTCCGCAAAAAACGGCAAGAGCGTAAAATGCAAAGCCTTCGATCCGCTTTTCCGTAAAATCAATACGAGATACGGGGTTTTCGGCGACGCGGCGATAATTTCGGTCAGCGAAGTTTCGGGGCTTGCGCTCATTTCCGAAAGCGAACGCGATCCGCTTAAAACGACGTCTTTCGGCACGGGCGAGCTTATAAAACAAGCAATTATTTCCGGTGCGAAAAACGTTTTAGTCACTCTCGGCGGAAGCGCAACGAACGACTGCGGTATCGGCGCCTTGACCGCTCTCGGTTTTAAATTTGTTAAAAAGGACGGCTCGCCTTGCCGCGGAATCGGCGAAGAGCTCGAAGATATCGTTTCTATCGACGACACGGATACCGCCTACCTTAACAACGTAAACTTCACGCTTTTATGCGACGTCACTAACCCGCTCACAGGAAGCTTTGGCGCGGCGCGCGTATTCGCGCGGCAAAAAGGCGCGGACGACAAAACTATCGAACGCCTTGAACGCGGCGCGATAAACTTTAAAAGAGTTCTCGGTGAAAAATACGGCAAAAATGCCGACGAAACAGTCGGCGGCGGCGCCGCAGGCGGTATGGGCGCGGGGCTTGCGATAGTCCTCGGCGCGAAGATATCTTCGGGAATAGAAGAGATACTCAACCTTATCGACTTTGACGAGAAGATAAAAACCGCCGACTATATCGTCACGGGAGAAGGGCGTATCGATTTTCAATCTAAAGACGGAAAGCTTATCTCCGGCATACTCCGCCACGCTAAAGCACAAAACAAAAAGGTCGTTGCCGTCGTCGGCTCGCTCGGCGAAGGCTACGAAGCTCTGCTTTCAGAAGGGCTTACCGCTGTTTTTCCTATGGCGAAGGATAAAACCGAAGTTTCCGCCGCCATCGCCCACGCCCGTAAATACTACGAGCGCGCGGCAAAAACCGCCTACGCAACGTTTCTTAAAAACACCTGAATTCCCCCAACGCAAAACGAACCCCGACAAAATCGGAGTTCGTTTTTTCGTGAGTATTTCAGGATTATTTATAAAATATAAACGCAAGAGATGTTAACACAAAAAGCTCTCCAAATTCTTATTCTTCCCAGAATAATTTCGGATAACTTTCTTCGCTGAATATCCATTGTCCTTTATTTGTACTTTCACTGTATTCAACCCAATACATATCATTTTTATACAAGGTTGAGCCATAAGCATTTGTAGTATAGATACTTCCTGTTTGGTAAAAGCCGCTTGTGCTACTATTTGTGTGGTAGCAATCAATCATCGAAGACGTAACGTGAATAACCCCAATAGTCGATTTTATCATCGAACAGCTTATAGTTCCTGCATTCAGGCATTGTTTTATTGTGCCATTTTGACAGTTTGCAAATATACCACCTGCATATTGTGTTCCAGAAATGAAACCAGCATTATACGCATTCGTTACTTTAATATTATATGTCGTTCCGCACAAACCGCCAACATAAGGCGCCGTTATATTTCCCTTGTTATAACTGTCTTTTATTTCAATACTAGGCAAATCATCAATTATGGTATAGCAACAACCTATCAAGCCACCTGCTCCAAAGAAAATATTATCTGTTGTGCTACTTATATTCCCTGTATTATAGCAATATTCAAATGTCGCGTAGGTATCTACAGAACCGACAATACCGCCCGACGCTTGAACCGATGTTACTCCGCCATTGTTATAACACTTACTTGCGGCAAATAAAGCACATTTCCCTACTAAACCACCGGCATATTGCGTCGAATTAATGGAAGCGTTGTTCCCACATTCAATCAAGTACAGGTATGTTGTAGATGCGCCGACTATACCGCCCGAATAAGTTGCATTTATTATATTTATCGAGTTAAAGCAATTATTCATTAATAAATCAGATGATGATTGCCCAATTACGCCGCCGGCATATACAGGATAAGAACTGCTTTGCTTGGCTATAGAGTAAACACCGTTTGTTGTAATATTCTTAAGCGGTGCATTTTCTTCGCTTACGCTGGTCAATGTTGATAAACTGACACCCGCTATGGCACCAACACTATATGATTTAGATAGATTATTTGACGTAAAGGTAAAATTATCAATCACAAGATTTTCTATTTTAGCATAAGATATAAACCCGAACAAACCAAAGGCATTTTTATTATTTAAGTTCGCAGTGTCAATCGACAAATTATTGATTGTATGCCCGTCGCCATTCAAAACGCCCGTGAAAGGATTATTTTGAGTTCCAATCGGTTCCCATTGAGTATCGGCAAGGTCAATATCATTCATCAAAACAAACTCGCCATTCAAATAGGTATCCATCTTTTTCAAGTCATCAACCGTATAGACTTTAATTGTCCAATCCACCGTTGCCGAAATATTCTCTAAATACGCCCACTTATTCAAGCAGTTTCCTTGACTATCAGTTATCGGAGTATCATTGTATAACCAGCCCACAAAAACACCATAACTGTTTGTAGGAACAGGCAATGTAAAATCTTTATCATATTCTACAACAACCGAAGATGCGGAAACATTCCCGCCATTGCTATCAAGCGTAATGGTGTATTTGTTCGCTTCCCATTTTGCCGTTAGGGTAACATCGTCCGCAATATCCCAATTATCGCCGTTCACTAATATGTCATTGTAACACCAGCCGACAAAAGTATATCCGATAACATCATCGACGCTCGGAAGAATAATATTATCGTCAAAAACGACGGTTATTTCATTTGGATTATTACTTTTTTCATTTTCAAAATTCACAGTATAAGAGTTCGCCACCCAATTTGCAGATAAAGTCATATCATTTTTTACAACATCTGTGTTAAAATGCCACTCTTCATCATTACAATACCAACCGTCTAATGTATATCCGATTCTTTCGATTTGCGGACGTTCAACTTTAAATCCATCTTTCACAAACTGTTTGCTTATCGTTTGGGAACATCCAGTCACAAACGACACATCGTAAACATCAATCGCCGAGATATTCGTTTTGATGCCGTTCAGAACATAAAAACCATCATCCGAAACATTTATTGTTTCGATTGTGTTTATGGCGTCGCTACCGAATTTTCCAAGATTTTCGGTAGTTGTATCAGTATATGTAACAATCAAACAACCATTTTCATCAATCGCATATAATTTTGGCAATTTTGCTTTAATACTTGTAGATACTCCATTGATAACGTAAAACCCATCATCAATTTCTATCTGATTTATGCCATTTGCGATATCGCAAGCAGAAAGAATACCAGCCATAATAACTATTGCTAACAATAATATAATTTTTTTCATTTTCCACTCCTTTATTTTCATCGTCTTGACCGTCAATAATTTTACAGCCAAATCACCTTTATTTGATGAATATTTTTAAAATTATATCACAAAACCTTTAATAAATCAAGATATAACGGCAACATGAACGATAAATCTGTGCGGTTTGAAACATTTTTATGTTCATACACAGCGCTAACGTACACGGAATAGAAAGTATGGTACACATTTTGCGATATAGAAACGAGATACGCTTATAAAGACTGTCGTTTTTTTACCCGCGCGGCGTAAAATAAAAAAGACGGAAACGGCTCGTCTTTTCGAAAGGTGTTTTTTGCTCAAAAAACTTCCAAGCATTTAGTAAATTTTGACGAAGGAAAATGTTTGACTTTGTCCGTTCATAATTTTATAATATAAAGGTAACGACGAAGGTTTACGATTTCGCGGCGCGCTTAGTTAAGGCGCAAAAGACGCGGCTCTGAATCTGAACTCAAGTATTTTACGGGAGGACGGAAAAATTGAACAGTATTCTTTTTAAAAAGTTCAAAGAGTCTTTCCTCTCCGTATTGCCGATAACGGCGGTAATAATCGCGCTGAACTTTATTTTGCCCGACCGCATGCCTGCCGAACAATTCGTAAGTTTTCTAATCGGCGCCGCGCTTTTGATAATAGGTATGGCGCTATACTCGCTCGGTTCGGACACGGCTCTCGCGCCCATCGGCGAAACGATAGGTAACCGCGTGACGGGCACCAAAAACGTGTTCACCATACTTTTGGTCGGTTTTATTATCGGCGTTATCGTAACGGTAGCGGAGCCCGATCTTCTCGTTCTCGGCGGTCAGCTCGGCGATATAAAATGGATACTCATCACTACTATTTCGCTCGGCGTAGGCGTATTTTTAATGATAGCGCTGGCGAGAATATTCAAAAAAGTAAATCTCAATATCATTCTCGCGATACTTTACGGGCTGACTTTTATACTCGCGATATTCGTGGACGACAAATACATTGCGCTCTCGTTTGACTCGGGCGGCGTGACGACGGGGCCGATAACCGTTCCGTTCATAATGGCGCTCGGCGTAGGCGTAGCGGGCGTGCTCGGCGGAAAAGAACAAAAAGACAACGCTTTCGGCGTAGTCGCGATATGCTCGGTAGGGCCTATTTTCACGGTATTATTGCTATGCCTTATCTTTCGACCAGAAATAGCGACTGACGTCGAACACGTTGTTATAGACGGGTTTTCGTCGCTTCCGCCGTTTATCGGCGTCAATCTTCTCGAATGCGCGAAGGAAGTTGCGATAGCCATTCTTCCCGTTTCCGCGTTCTTCCTTTTATTCAACTTCATTTTCGTTCGCCTGCCATCTCAAAGGCTTGTCAGAATACTCGTCGGTCTTGTGTACACTTACGTAGGACTTACGCTCTTTTTGACGGGAGTCAACGTAGGGTTTATGTCGACGGGGCTGTCGCTCGGACAAAGGCTCGCGTCACTCGGAAACAACCGTATACTCGTATTCGTAGCCGCCGCGATAGGCTCGCTGATGGTGCTTGCCGAACCCGCCGTTCACGTGCTTGCAAAACAAGTCGAAAACATTTCGGACGGCGCGCTCAAATCAAGCGTGATAATAATCATTTTATGCGTTTCGATGATAGTTGCGGTCGGGCTTTCTATGTTAAGGCTCGTTCTCAATATCTCGATATGGTACTTCATAGTTCCGGGGTACGTCATCGCAATAACGCTCTCGTTCATCGTTCCGAAGGTATATTCGTCTATAGCGTTCGACTCGGGCGGCGTCGCTTCGGGACCTATGGCGACTATGTTTATGCTCCCGCTCGCCATCGGCGCGGCGACTGTCGTCGGCGGCGAAGGAAGCGTTCTCTTCAACGCTTACGGGCTTATTGCGTTTATCGCGCTCGTCCCGATCATCACCATACAGACGCTCGGCGTTTACGCGAAGATAAAAGCCGGCAGAAAGCTCGTTATCCCGAAGGCTCTTCTCGAACTTTTCGAAGGCGACGTTATCGAGCTGGACAGCAGAAGATAATTTTCGGTTTGTTTGCCACGCTTGGCTTTTAATATCCGAAAACACTCGATAATCGACTTATACGCCGACTTATTTGAATTTTAAATCTTTTGACGGAGTTTGTTATGAACGGAAAACAACTCGAACTAATGGTCATAATAACGCGCCGCGGGCTTGCGAACAAGATAGTTGCGGCTATCTCCGATTACGCGACTTTTCCGTCGATAATAATGTCGCGCGGAACGGCGAACAGCGAAGTTATGGCGGCTCTCGGTATCGGCGAGCCCGAAAAGGATATGATCTTCTGCTTCTGCGAGTACGAAAACATCGAGAAGGTTTACAATATCTTATCCATCGATTTCAGGTTCACAGAAAAGAACGAGGGGATAGCGATGACCGTACCCGTTTCAGCGGTCGGCGGCAATCTCACGCTCCAGATACTTCTCGGCAAGACTAAAGACTTAATGTAATTATATCGTCGTCACGTCGTTTTATTTCATATCGGAAAGAAAAGGAGAAAATCATGAACGAACTTATCGTCGTAATAGTAAATTCGGGCTTTGAAGAACAAGTCATGACGGCGGCGCGTGAAGCGGGCGCCCGCGGCGGCACCATCTTCAACGCAAGGGGCACGGCGCAATCGCAGGATCTCGTTAAATTTATGGGCATCACCCTTCACCCGAACAAGGAGATAGTTTTTATTCTCTCCACGCGTGAAGCTCGCGACTCTATTATGGAAGCCGTCAAAAAACAGACGGGCATCGCCACGGCGGGCGCAGGCATACTGTTTTCTTTGCCCGTAAGCTCCGTTCTCGGCGTAAACCTTGAAAAACCGCCCGTCCCCCAACCCGAACAGGCTCCCGTTGAGAAAAAAGACGTAAAAGTTGAGAAAAAAGACGTAAAATAAGACTTTAAAATACCGTATTCCGTCAATTATTTCCCATAAAACTACGCCGCGCGTCCTTGCGAACGCGCGGCGTTTTCATATATTTTATTATTCGTCTATCTTTATCTGCAATTCTTTGAGCTGTTTCTCGTCCACGGGAGAAGGAGCTTCGCTCATAAGACAGCTTGCCGTCTGCACCTTCGGGAAGGCTATAACGTCACGAATTGAATCGTCTTTAGCAAGGAGCATCGTGAGCCTGTCAAGCCCGAACGCAAGTCCGCCGTGCGGGGGCGCGCCGTAGTTGAACGCGTCGACGAAGAACCCGAATTTAGTCTGGATATCGGCGTCGGTAAACCCGAGAATATTGAACATCTTCTTCTGAAGGTCGCGCGAGTGTATCCTTATGGAGCCGCCGCCCGCTTCCTGACCGTTGATGACGAGATCGTAAGCTTTAGCTCTCGCCTTTGACGGATCGCTTTCGCAAAGTTCCACGTCTTCGTCCATAGGCGCGGTAAAGGGGTGGTGGACAGCCATATACCTGTTTTCTTCTTCCGACCACTCGAACATGGGGAACTCGGTCACCCAAAGCACGTCATAAGTGTTTTTATCGTATAAGTCGAACTTGTTTGCAAGCATAAGTCTTACGCCGCCGAGCGTGTTGAACACGACGTAATCTTTATCGGAAGCGATAAACAGCGCGTCGCCGTTTTCGAGCGCACACTTTTCTTTGAGAGAAGCGACGTTTTCTTCGGTAAGGAACTTATTGAACGACGATTTGACTTCTCCGTTTTCCGAAACGGTGAGCCAGCACAGCCCTTTCGCGCCGAGAGTTTTTGCGAATTCGACTACGGCGTCGAGTTCCTTTCTCGAAAGCTTTGCCGCGCCGCCCTTGAAGTTTATCGCCCTTACGCTACCGCGGATAGGTCCGATCTTTATATCCATAGCGTCTTTAAAGACCTTGAACTCGGTATTCTTGAAAACGTCGGTAACGTTGACGATCTTCATATCGAAACGGGTGTCGGGCTTGTCCGAACCGTAGTTTTCCATAGCTTCGCGATAGGTCATCGTGCGGAAGTGCCCTTCGCCGAGATCGAGCCCTATGGTGGAAGCGAAAACGCGTTTAATGAGCCCTTCGATGGGGTAAGTGACGTCTTCGATCTTTTCGACGAAGCTCATCTCGATATCTATCTGCGTAAACTCGGGCTGGCGGTTGGCGCGCAGGTCTTCGTCACGGAAACAGCGCGCTATCTGATAATACCTGTCCATACCCGCTATCATCAAAAGCTGTTTATAAAGCTGCGGCGACTGCGGAAGCGCGTAAAATTCGCCCGGGTGCACGCGCGACGGAACGAGATAATCTCTCGCGCCTTCGGGCGTAGATTTGCCGAGCATAGGCGTTTCCACTTCGACGAAGCCGAGCTCGTCGAGATACGCGCGGGTAGCCTTGCATATTTCGTTACGCATTATAAGGTTTCTCTGAAGCGACGGACGGCGCAGGTCGAGATAACGATATTTGAGCCTTAACGTGTCGTTGACGTTGGAAGAATCGGATATCTCGAAGGGCGTGGTGTCGGCTTCGGCAAGTATTTTAAGCTCGTCGGCTAAAATTTCCACGTCGCCCGTGGGGATCTTGTTGGTCTTGGAAGAACGTTCGCGAACGACGCCTTTTACCGCAACTACGTATTCCGAACGGAGTTTTTCAGCCTTTTCAAAAAGCTCCTTTTCCGTAGTTTCGTCGAACACGACCTGAACGATACCGCTTCTGTCGCGCACGTCGACGAACAACAAACTCCCTAAATTTCTGCGTCTTTGTACCCAGCCGAAAACGACTGCGGTCTTTCCCGCGTCGTTCTCACGGAAAGTTCCGCACATGGCGGTACGTTTCAACCCGTCAAGCAATTCTGCCATAAAAAACCTCTGAATTAACCGTTATTGACCGAAAGAGAACGACCGACGCTTTTTTCTTTCGCCGAGCAACTCTTTCAGTTACCGTTTAATTATATAAATATATGCGCGTAAAGTCAAATTTTTAAGCCTTCTTTTTGCGTGCGGAACGGCAAAATTTTTATCGAAAGCCCGTTTTCGTCGCTTAAACGCTCAAATCACACCGATTCCCACGAAGCGGCAGAAGAGCTGTTCTTGAACACGAAAGCCGTATCGGTCAAAGATTCGTTCCACTCGATAACGTAATTGTTTTCGGAATCGCGGTACAGCCTGCGAAGGAAGTTGCCGTCGAGCAACACTTCGGCGTCGACTTTTAACGTCACCCTTGCGCTCAGCCCGCATACGAGCGGATACGTTTTAAGCGAACACGTGCCTTCTTCTTTGAGATAAAGAAAGGCGCAACCGTCGCCGAAGCTCAAACTCGAACAACCCGGCGCTATCCAAATATTGCGGCAGCTCGCGGCGATATCTATCCTTTCGCTCGAAGCGCAAACGTAGATATTGTTGCAACTTTTGCCTATTTTTACCGACGTCGACTCGCTTATCAATATGCAATACGTGCACTTTTCACCGAAAGTGATCGCCGAACAGTTGCTGCCTATCGTAAGGTAGCGGCAAGAGCTCCCGATTTTTACGAACTCGCACTCGTTGAGCATGGTAACGTCGCTTACCGACGACTCGATAACGTTGTTTTCGCACGCCCTTCCGACGTAAACGTTATAGCAGTCGTTTCCGATCACGTTTGAGCGGCAGGAGTTTCCGAAGATAAGATCGCGGCACCCCGCGCCTATCTTATTTAGCGAAAAATCGTTGCCCGCAGTCACGTTGCGGCAGTTGCGGTCGAAGAAGTTTCCGAAGCAGTTATCGGGAACGTCGTCTATAAGCACCACGCCGTTGAGCATAAAAGGAAGCCCGTTTTCTTCAAAATACGGCTTAATAACGTTCCCGTAAGCGACGGTCGCCTCTTCGGGCGCGGAGCCGAGAACGCTCGCGTCGTAGACGGTAGCGCCGTCTGTAAGACTTACTCCGTTGAGAGAAGAAAAGGTGTAAAACCACTTTTTCGTGGAAGTGGCGTTGCCTTCTAATTTGACAGTGTATCTCCTCACGCTGTTGCTCGTGTTGACGTAGATAAGATTCAGAATCACGTAATCGGTCGTCTGACCGACGGTCGTCATGTGGTAGTCGAAAACGCTCGCGGAGTCTGTCAAAGAGTTCGGAAATATCTCGCTCGTTCCGAGCGTGTCAAAAAAATCACCCGTGAGCGCCGTGTTAGTCACGAACGACGGCATAAATCCGCTTGCGACCTGTTCTGAAAGCACTCGCCAGGGAACGGAGCCGCTCGTTATCCCGTAAGGCGTAAGCCCCGCGTCCGACGCGGTATACTGCGCGCGTTTATACCTTGCGAACAGAACGTTTTTAAAGTCGTAAGAGCATTCGTTGCCCCACTCGTCTTTCATATAGAAAATCACGCCGCGCCCGCTTGACGCGTTTGCCCACTCGTAGCGCTCGTTGTCGTTATCGAAGCAGTATTTTATTTTCCATGCGCCGAGATCGCTTTTCAAGAAATACGTATCGCCGTCGTGAAGGCAGGCTTCGGCGTTTTCGGAAAATTCAGAACCGCTTATCGCCGTAACTATAAGATCGAACGGGTGCCCGGCGCCGGATACGTCGGTAAGCGACGGGTTTGTCATGGTCACGAAGTCGGTAATGCGGTAACGCGTGCCGGCAACGAGCTTGCCCGCCGTCTTTAAAGCTTTCAGCTGAGCGTAAGTTTTGCTCTCGGCGTTTACGTTTGCGGACAGTTCTTCCACTTGACTTTCGACGTCGGAAAGACCTTCGCAGCAGCTTTCGACTTGCTCGGAAAGTTCGTCCACTCTGTCGACGAGTTCGTTGAACGCCGCGGGGCTTCTCTCTTCGTATTCGCAAATCGCGTCGTCTATCGCGCGAGCGACGGGCACGTCGAAAACGTCGCTCTGAACGACGAACGAATCGGCTTCAAAGCTCAACTGAAGCTTGGCTACGCCTTCCGTTCTCTGCATCCTTGCGGTGACGGGCGCGAAAACGGTGACCGAAGTCGAATCGTGAGAGCTTTCGAGATCGAACTTATCTGTGGCGCCGTCGGCAAATTCGGCTTTGAGATAGCATCTTGCATCGGACAAGTCGCATCCGTGGTAGTACCTTTCCACGCAGACAGAAAACGTTTGCGCGCTGTCGTCAGACTTGAAAAACGTCTTAGTCGGCATAAGGTGTAATTGTTTAAGTTTGTTTATCAAAACGTTCTCCTTTCCTTAAAGAAAACTTCCCTGAACGTATGATAACATATCCACGCGAACGTTTAGCCGTTAAGCGACGAACGGATAAAACTATTTTTATGCGACTTCAAACTCCGCCTTGTACGACGAAATTGTTTCAACTATCGCCGTAAATTATTCGGCGTTAAAAGTTCGTCGCCGCGACGAAACCGTCGCGGCGACAAGGTCGTTATTCTTCTTTTTCTTCCGCCTTCAAAGGGCTTGCAAGCGACACGAGCACGGCGTCGTCGCCTATCTTGTTCACGCAGCAAAGATCTACCGCGTAGTCGTTGGCTCCGCCGAACAGTCCGCCTACGACGAAGTAACTTATCTTGCCTTCGGGAAAGCTGAAAACGACGTCTTTAACCTTTCCGAGCTTTCTTCCGTCAAGAATATTGACGACGCACTTTTTCTTTAAGTCAACGTAATTTATCATAAGACCGTTTACTTCCCGATAAAGTTTATTCGTCCGTCGGGTAAATTATTCCGTTTCATGCCGTTCAAATACCGCCCGAATATCGCGGTTAAGATATCTTTGCCTTTATTTCGTTCAAGGCGTTTTTTTCAAGGCGCGATATCTGCGCTTGAGAAAGCCCCACTTCGCCCGATATTTCCGTCTGCGTTTTTCCTTCGTAATAACGAAGGTAGATTATTTTTCTCTCACGCTCGTTCAGGCTCGCCATAGCTTCTTCAAGGCATATTTTTTCAGTCCAGTTTTCGTCGGTATTCTTCTCGTCGGCTATCTGATCGAGAAGCATTATCGTATCGCCTTGCTTGTTGTAGACGGGATCGTAAATAGAAACGGTATCGGAAATGGCGTCGAGCGCGTAAACGACTTCCTTCTCGCAAATTTTGAGCTTTTTGGCTATCTCTTCGGCGGAAGAAACGGCGTCGTTTTCTTCAAGTTCGGAACGTGTTTTTAAAACGAGATAAGCCGTGTCGCGTATGCTTCTCGCGACCCTCAGGCTGTTTCGGCTCCTTACCACTCTTTTAAGCTCGCCGCTTATCATGGGCACGGCGTAAGTCGAAAACCTGACGCCGAAACTTTCGTCAAAGTTGTCCACTGCCTTTATCAGCCCTACCACGCCCGACTGAAACAAGTCGTCCGCCGATACCTGACTGTTTGAAAACTTTTTTATGAGCGACAAAACGAGGCGCAGATTTCCGAGTATAAGCTTATCGCGCGCCGTCCTGTCGCCCCCGCGCGAGTCTTTGATGAGTTCGGCGCATTCTTTCGCGCATATCTTCGGCAAAGCCGAAGTGTTTATCCCGCATATATCAACTTTGTTCACGTGAGTATACCTTCTTTTTTCGTAAAACGAGCGCCCGATTTTAAAGTAAATACACCTTAAAAGCGGGGCTATAAGTTGATTATCGGCAATTTTTTATTTTTTATACAAAACCCGCCGACCGAAAACGGTCGGCGGGTTTTACGGTTTGCCGCGAAACGCACACGCTCGCTACTCCTTTCGGCGCAACCGTAATATTTATTATAAATAGTTCGTCGGCGATTTTAGTCCGAAGGCTTGCAGGGCGAATAAAAATCACCCGACAAACAATTCCGTTAAATTGCGTAGCAATTCCGGTCGACTATATTTCAAAGCCCTGCTTTTATATGCAAATTTTGATTTTTATCAAATTTTGCGGTCGAGTATTCCGAATTCATAATTCTTAATTATATCACGCGTTCTCTCTTGCGATTATCTCTTTTTTAAGCTTTTTGACTATTTTCTTTTCGAGCCTCGATATGTAAGACTGACTTATTCCGAGAAGAGAAGCCACTTCTTTTTGAGTTAGCGCGTCGTTGCCGTTAAGTCCGAAACGAAGGCTCATTATCGTCTTTTCCCGCCCGGAAAGCTTCGCGAGCGCCTGAGCGAGAATTTTTCTTTCGCATCGTTTTTCGACGCCTTTTGATACCACGTCGTTTTCGGTGCCTAAAATATCGCTTAACAACAGTTCGTTGCCTTCGCCGTCAACGTTGAGCGGTTCGTCGAAAGACACTTCGCTTTTCAGCCTTGAAACGCGCCTTAAATACATAAGTATTTCGTTTTCGATGCAACGCGAAGCGAAGGTCGCAAGTTTGATGTTTTTTTCGGGATTGTACGAATTTATCGCCTTGATAAGCCCTATCGTGCCGATTGAAACGAGATCTTCAAGCTCCACGCCCGTGTTATCGAACTTGCGAGCTATATAGACGACTAGCCGCAAGTTGTGTTCGATAAGCTCGTTTTTGGCTTCTTCTTCGCCGTAAGACAGCTTCGTTAAAAAGAAGCTCTCTTCTTCGCTGTCGAGCGGACGCGGAAGCGCTTCCGCCGTTCCGATATAGTACACTCCGTTCTTACGAAAACGGAATTTCGAGAAAAACTCTTTTATTTTTCGATGCGCTTTTTTGAAAAACGTTAAAACTGCCGACGATAATTTCACGCCACGCCTCCGATTTTATTTATACGAGCCCCCTGCCGACGAGCACGTCCGCGTCGGCAACAGTCATATCTCCCTGCATGATGAAAGCGTGTTTCACGCTTCCGACTTTTCCTTTTTTCACGACGACGTAATCGGTATAATAATACGATCCGTCGCTATCGCCCGCCGCCGTGTTATACAGCAACGTTCCGCGCCGTTTAAGCCGCGTTTTGCCGCTTATCTTTTGAAAAAAACTTCTTTTGCACACGATTATGGGAAGCCCGCTCGCCTCGTCGTAAAGCCTGTTTCCGTTATCGAAAAACGCAACGCACCCGAAACTCTTTCCGCCCACGACGATCTCGGCTTCGTAAAGGTCGCGCGAAATTTTCACCGACGACGCGTTGAAATCTATAAACAACCTTACGCCGCGAACGAGCAAAAACCCGAATAAAACGTTTATACCTATGGGTATCAACTTATTAGAATAATATGCCGAAAGTTCGTAAGGTATGCCGAGAAGCGATAAAATCCCGATAACTATTCCGCCGAGTAAGAACGTCATCAGCAAAAAGACGTTGAAAAACTTTACGTACGCAAGCGCTCCGCCGTGTTTTACGGCGAAAAGCGCAACGAGCATTCCCGATAAAACTTTTATAACGAACGTCACCGCGAGCGGAAGCGACAAAAGCGGCGTCACCACCGCGAACGCCGTTCCGAGCGCGCTCGCGAGAAAAAGATTCCGCTTTTTGAACGGCACCTTCAATAGCCGCGCCGTTTCGGTGAGCAGAACGTAATCCACGATGAAGTTGTCGATTATCGCGTATTCGATATATACTTCCATTGCGTATATATTACATCTCTTTTAAGCGCGCTTTTTACGGAATTTTTGTTGCAAAAACTGTATTTTTGTCGTATGCGTAAAAAGTAAAACGGCACGAAAAACGGCGCCTTACGGCGCCGCAAAAAGCCATTAAAAAGTTCACGCTTGGATAAAGACGAGCTCGGTCGGGTTAAAAAGGCGCGGAACTATTCCGCCCGTGTTCGCAAGCCCCGCGGAAACGACGAGTTTTCCGTCGTAAATCCCGCGCGTAAATACGGGCATTATCCCTTGGTCGGGCGCGAAAAGCCCCAGTCCGAACAGACGTATCTGCCCGCCGTGCGCGTGCCCCGATAAAACGAGATCGATTTTTCTGTCCTTTACAAAAGCGGAGTAGTATTCCGGGTGGTGGCATAACAGTATCTTTACGCCGTCCGTCTTTTCAAACTCGTCGAGAAAGCTCTTCGCGCCGTTCGATTGCGGCATCTCGTTAAGCGAGTCGACCGTTCTTCTGAAATGGCTTATCTTTTCCGTTCTGCCCATATAAAAAGAAGAAAGTCCGCCTATAACTGCGTTATCGACGCAAACGAAGGAGTTATCGAGAAGCGTGACGCCGAGCGTTCGGATCAAAAAACGATCTCCCTTTTCAAGAAAGCGTTCGTGATTTCCGAGCGAAACGAAACACGGCGCCAAGCGTGAAGCCGTCGCTAGAAACTTTTTTGCGTTCTTTGAATATTCGAGCGGCTTATCGTGCACGAAATCACCCGTGACTAAAATAAGGTCGGGCGAATTATCTTTTATCGCCGCCAAAACCTTTTCGCACGGTCTGTCGTGAAGATCCGAAACGAAAGCTATCTTCTTTTTCAGCCCGAGATCGATTTTATAAAAAACGGTTTTCATACTTTATAATATATGCGGAACGAAAAAAATGAAGAATTAAAAAATGAAGAAATGAAGAAATTGCGGTCTGGGCGATTTTTTAACGGGCTCACGCCCTGCAAGCCTTCGGGCTAAAATCGCCGAAAACTATTTATTTAATAATTAAATCCATAATTCAACTTTCGCGTCAGCAAAAATATAACAGCCTGAGGAAATATCGCTCGACGTGAGCCGAATATAACTTTGACGACGGTCAAAATATAACTTTAACGCTTTTTCTTGCCTCGCAAGAAAAAGCGTTAATAATACCGCAAGGCGCGTATAAAATGCGCCTTGCGGCAAAAAAGTTCATCAGAATTCAAGAAGTTTAAGGTATTCGTTTTTATCCGCGGCGGCGAGATAGAGATAGAGTCTGGGACCGGCGTCAAGACCGAACAAAAGGTTATAGAAAACTTTAAAGAAGCCCTGTTGACGAGCCATATTCTCTTTTTTCGTGAGAGCTTCGTCGTTGATTATCGAGTAAATGAACGACTGAACGTCCTTTTCCTTGACGTTTTCCTGTTCAAGAAGGTAATCGTGAAGCGCCTTTACGACCGATTTTTGTTCGTCGGTCATGCAAGCGTAAAACTCGTCGTTTCTTTCTTTAAGAAGCTTATACGCCTTCGATGGCTGGTGAACGGTTATCCACTCTTTGACGCGTTCGAGCCTTTCTTCGTCTTCGGGAGCGAACTCAACGTCAATCTTTTCGAGAACCTTCTTGACGAGTTCGGGTTTGAAGTCGACGATGGGAGCTACCGAAGCGAGCACGCCGAAAGGAACTTTGGTACGGGTTTTTTTGCCTTTTATCAAGCAAAGTTCGTAAACGGAACGGTTGAACTCGTCGCCAGTGCCGCTCTTATAAGCTTCGAGCCCCTTATCAAACTCGCCGTAATGACGAATTATAGTATCGTCGAAGTTGAACGAGAAAGGAGCTTCGGGAGCGTATTTTGCAAAAAGCCACCTTACCATTTCGGGCTCGTAGACCTTCAAAACGGCGCCGGGGGTGATGTTGTTGCCCGTTGACGAGTGCATATCTCCGAGCCCCGCGATAGAAAGCCATTCGTAGCCGTAGAAGATAGGCGGTTCAACGCCGAAGATATTTTTAGCGATATCGCACGCCACGACGTAGCTTCCGTTTTCGGCGGCGTGATCTCTTCCGCCCGGCTCGAAGTCAACGCCTTCGGCGCCCCAGCGCATAGGCCAGTCGACCTTCCACACGAGTTTGATGGAAGTATAATCTCTCACGTTTACCGTCTTTTCGGCGCCGCAGCACTTACAACGGAATGTGAGCTGTTCGCAGTCGTCGGAAACGGAAAGAACTTCGGTCGTGTCCTTGCCGCAGCAGTCGCAGTAAACGTTTACGGGATAGTAGTTATTGCGGTCGCCTTCGTCCGAGTCCTGCGTTTTATACTTCATCAGTATATCGTATATCTCGCGGCGGCGTTTGAGCGAAAGTATTATCATATCCGAGTATCTGCCCGAAAGGTATTCCTTTGCCTGATAACGCGTATCGGGGTGGATATCCATTTCGTCGAGCGATTTTTCGAACTGTCTTTCGTTGTATTCGGCGTAAGAAGAACATTCGCCGTAGGGGTCGGGAATAAGCGCGTACGGCATACCGATATACTTTTCAAAGCCTTCGGTAATTGCGGCTACGTTTTTAGGAACTTTTCTCAACCTGTCAAACTCGTCCCACGAGAAAAGGAGCCTTGCCTTTTTGCCCTTCTTTTCGAGAGCTTTCACTACGAAATAGCTCGTGGCGATCTCTCTGAAATTGCCTATATGTACCGCGCCCGAAGGACTTATGCCCGAAGCGCAAACGTATTCTTCCTTATCGGGTTTTGCCGCGATTATCTCTTCGGCGATCTTTTCTGCCCAATGCATAACAATTACCTCGCTGTAAATATTGTCCTTATCATTGCGGCGCAAGCGGCAAGCAGAGTCTGAAACATGCCCGCATCCGACGGCTTAAAGGACTTTTCGGTCAGATATTTCTAACAGTATATATTTTATAAAAATATAGTTCGATTGTCAACTTAATTTCGCTCGGCGAGCGCAAACTTTCGCAATATCGGCAAAAAAAAACATCTTAAAAGCCAAATCGCGGCGGACAGACGCATTTCGTTCGCCGTACGCGGACAACGAAACAAAAAAATACCTTTATTTGAAAGATATTTGCTCAAAGTTATTGAAAATTTACGGCTTTCGTGTTATAATTATAAAAATTTACACAGCGGACTTTACT
>CACXHH010000216.1 GCA_902767455.1 uncultured Eubacteriales bacterium | reverse complement strand
TTTTTTATTCAAATCAATATTCGCTGTAAAAAATCGGCTGTCGCAAATCGTAATTATCAACTTGCGACAGCCCCTTCGCATTTTTTGTTTGTGAAATTATCTCTTGGAGAACTGCGGCGCACGACGTGCTTTTTTAAGACCATATTTCTTTCTTTCCTTCATTCTCGGGTCACGAGTGAGATAACCTTCCTTCTTGACTGCCGGACGGAGTTCGGGTTCGGCAACGATAAGCGCTCTCGCGATACCGTGACGGATAGCGCCTGCCTGACCGGTGTAACCGCCGCCGCGAACGTTTACGAATACGTCGTAAGCGGAAACCTTATCGGTCAAAACGAGCGGCTGACGAATGACGAGCTTGACCGTTTCGGACGGGCAGTAATCGTCGATAGATCTGTCGTTGATGATAATCGTACCGTTGCCGCCGGGAATAAGGCGAACTCTTGCAACGGCTTTCTTTCTTCTACCGGTTCCCCAGTACTGAACTTTCTTTTTAGCTGCTTTAGGCATACGATTATCTCCTTAATACTTGAAGTTAAGCTGTTCGGGCTGTTGAGCCTGCTGTTTATGTTCGGCGCCTTTATAAACGCGGAGCTTTTTGAGCATGTTCTTGCCGAGCGTATTCTTGGGAAGCATACCTTTTACGGCTTCCATAACGACTACGTCACTCTTTTTAGCGATCATTTCGCCGTAAGGAGTCTGTTTCAAGCCGCCGATGTAACCGGTGTGATAAGTGTAAAGCTTCTTTTCCATCTTCTTACCCGTCAAAGCGACCTTGTCGCAGTTGATAACGATAACGTAGTCACCGCAGTCAACGTTGGGGGTAAAGGTGGGTTTATGTTTTCCTCTTAAAATCGCCGCGACCTGCGAAGCAAGACGACCGAGCGGAGCGCCGGCGGCGTCTACTACGTACCATTTTCTTTCAACGGTAGCGGCGTGTTCCATATATGTTTTCATAATGAATCTCCGTATAATTTTATGCGCGGAAGAGTAAAAGAAAGGGCGCCGAAGGGGCTAATTCCGACAAACCTTGCGCTTTTATCACCGCATAGCACGAATATTTTACATAATATTTAAATTTAAGTCAAGCATTTTGCACGTTTTTTCGCATATTTTTTTACGTTTAAACTTCGACCACTATATGTTGCGGCGGTGCGTCAGTGAAAACACTAACGTAAATTAGGGATTTATTAACGCTTTTTTCCTGCGTGGCAAGAAAAAGTCGTTAATTATCTTAATTATACTCAACTTTCAATAGCGTAAGCCCTTTCGCGGGCAGGGTTTTGAAATATCTCGAGCGTTTGCCGCTTTCAAGCGCCGACGAAATATCTTCGGGCGAGATCTCTCCGTATCCTGCGGCAAGGATAGTTCCTGCCATCACGCGCACCATATTATACAAAAAACCGTTCCCCGTAACTTTAACGGTAAACCCGCCTTGCCGTTCGTCGATATCCACCGAATAAACCGTGCGGACGGTATCTTTGACTGACGAGCCCGTTCCGCAAAAGGCGGCAAAGTCGTGTTCGCCGCAAAAGACGTCGGCGGCGGCGCGCATAAGCGAAAAGTCGGGGCGTACGTCGAGCTTTAACGAATACCTGTCTTTAAGCGGCAGGATAACGTCGGAAAAATAAAAGTCGTAAGCGTAAGTCTTTTTCTTTGCCGAAAACCTTGCGTGGAAGCCGTCGTCAGCTTTCTCGCTCGATACGACCTTAACGTCGTCGGGAAGGCGAGTGTTGAGAGCAAGATAAATTCTTTCGGGCGGGATAGAACACTCGGCGTCGAAATGCGCGACCTGCGCCGCGGCGTGCACGCCCGAATCCGTCCTTCCGCTCCCGGTGACGGTCGCTCTGCTTCCGCAAACTTCTTCGACGGCTTTTTCGACTATCTCCTGAACGCTCACACCGTTTTTCTGGCGTTGCCAGCCGCAGTAAGCCGTTCCGTCGTAAGTTATTACGAGCTTAATTCTCATATCACAGCCCCCGCGTAGACGTTAAGAAGTATAACTCCCGCAAACGCCGCTGCGACGAAAAATAGGGCTATAACGTCGTTTACGCTAAATTTCAGTTTTTTATACTTGGTGCGGACGCGGCTTCCTGTATAGCAACGGGCTTCCATGGCGTCGCCGAGTTCGTCGGCTCTTCTGAACGCCGAAATGATAAGCGGGATAAGTATGGGTATAAGCGCCTTAACGCGTGAAAAAATATTACCGCTCTCGAAGTCCGCGCCGCGCGCCTTCTGCGCCGAGATGATGCGTTCGGTTTCTTCCATAAGAGTCGGGATAAACCTTAAAGCTATGCTCATGATGAGCGCCAACTCGTGCACGGGAAATTTAACGAGTTTAAGCGGAGAAAGAAGGCTTTCAAGCCCGTCCGTCAACGCAACGGGCGTAGTCGTGAGCGTTAAAATACTGCTTCCGAGCACGAGCGTTATAAGCCTTAACGCCATAAACGTCGCGAACGTTACCGATCCGCGCGTGACGGTAAATATCCACCAACTGAAATAGACCACGTCCTGCTCTTCCCTGTGCAAAAACAGGTTGATGAGAAAGGTCACGATTATAATAAATAGTATCGCGCGGATAGACTTTAAGACCTTTACTATCGGAACGCGCGCAAAAACGACCGTCAGCGCAAGCAGCGCCAGACAGACGGCAAAACCGTAAAAATTCTTTACGATAAATATTAAGACGATGTAGGCGATAAGGTACAGTATCTTTGCCCGCGGGTCCATCTTATGTACGAACGACTCTACGGGATAATACTGCCCGAAAGCAACGTCTTTGAGCATAAAACACCACTTTTTTAATTAACGTTTTTTCTTGTCTTCGCCAAGAAAAAATTTAGGAATTATGAATTTGTAATTACTGATTTCTGATCTTTTCCGCTGTTTTTCTCGCGAAGTCGTCGGCTTTGAAGTCGCTGTCGATCTCGCAAAGTCCTTTGAGCTTATTCGTAAGATAGCACGTGACGGGCACTTCGAGCCCTGCGCGTTCTATAAGTTCGGCGTCCGAAAACAATTCTTTGGGAGTGCCGACGGCTACCATCTTACCCCCGTCGAACATAGCCGCCTTAGTACATTGTTCGGCGACGTCGTTCATATCGTGCGAAACTATTATAACCGTTTTCGCAGTCGTGGAATGTATTTCGTGCAAAAGCTTCCACAGCGCAGTCTTTCCTTGCGGGTCAAGCCCTGCGCACGGCTCGTCTAAAACGAGTATTTCGGGCTCGACGGCGATAACGCCCGCGATAGCAACTCTTCGCTTTTGCCCGCCCGAAAGCGAGAAGGGCGATTCATCCTTTACAGCGTCGTAATCAAGCCCGACGATCTCTATCGCTTTTCTCACTTTTTGGTCGATAATCGACTTATCCGCCGACTTATTGAAGTTTTTCACGCCGAACGCGACGTCGTCGTAAACCGTTTCGGCAAACAGCTGATATTCGGGGTACTGAAATACCATACCGACTTTCTTTCTCACTTCGGGAAGCGACTTTTTAGTCTTTTTATCCCTTATCGAAAGGTCGTAGCCGCCTATGACCAGACTTCCGCTCTCCACGGGGATAAGCGCGTTAAGGTGCTGAATAAACGTCGATTTACCGCTTCCCGTATGCCCGATTACGCCGAAAAACTCGCCTTCGGCAATACTTATCGAAACGTTATCGAGCGCGAGAACGGCAAACTTGGCGCCTTTGTTGTAGTGATAGGTCAGTTCTTTTGCAATAACGTCCATAACCTTTCCTCAAGCTCTTCTTTGGTGAGCGGAAGCCCCACGTCCACGCCGTTTTCTTTGAGTTTAAGCGCGATCTTGGTCGGAACGGGCAATTCGAGCCCCGCTTTTTTTATAACTTCGTCGCTTTGGAACAACTGCTTCGGCGTACCGTTGAACAAAACGTTGCCGCTCTTTAATACGATAGCCCTGTCGCAGTCGACTACTTCGTCCATATAGTGCGTGATGACGATAACCGTCATCTTCTCCTTATTCAAAGACCGCACCACGTCCATAACTTCGCGCCTGCCGCGCGGGTCGAGCATGGAAGTCGACTCGTCGAGTATAAGTATCTTCGGCTTTATCGCAAGCACGCCCGCGATAGCCACGCGCTGTTTCTGTCCACCCGAAAGCCTTGACGCCATCTGAGACCTGAACGCTTCCGTGCCGGACGCTTTAAGCGCAAAATCTATGCGCCTACCTATCTCTTCGCGCTCTACGCCTATGTTTTCCGGTCCGAAGGCGACGTCGTCTTCAACGATGGAAGCGACCATCTGATTGTCGGGGTTTTGAAAAACTATACCGCAGGATTTGCGTATTTCAAACAGCTTTGAGCTGTCCGAAGTATCTGCCCCGAAAACTTCCACTTTACCCGAAAGCGGGGCTATAAGTCCGTTAATAAGCTTTGCGAGCGTAGATTTGCCGCTCGCGTTCGCGCCGATCACGGCAACGAACTCGCCCTCGTTAATCGTGAGCGAGACGTTTTCTACGGCGACTCTTTTCGCGCCTTCGTATTTAAAAGTTACGTTTTCAAGTTTTACGGCAAACATGGTTTTTGTTTTCAACTAAAAATGAAGTAATTAAGAAATTGTGGTCGCGTTTTTTATCCCCCTGCAAGCCTTCGGGGGGAAAATCGCCGACGAATTATTATATAATTAAGACGAGAGCGACAAGGCGGAATTTATTTGCGGTCGACCATCCTGATTATTTTTTTATTATACCATATATAATAATTTTCTTCAAGCGCTTTTCAAGGCAAGAAAAAAACTCCGCGTTTAATTTTGCCGCCGCCCGCTCGCGCTATAATTTTTTGGCAGTTTTGGCTTCCGCTATACGCTTATAACAACTTTTTATGAAAAAAATTGCGATTTTTCGCCTTTTATCTATTGACTTATAACAAACTATATACTAAAATAAATAGGTACGTGTAAGCGTGCGCGCGCGTGAGAGCGTTTCGGGTTATAAAGCCCGTTTCCGATCTCAAACGGCGTGGGCTTTTGTTTTTCCCGTTGCCGCAAAGTAAACGAAAAAGCGAAAACGCTTACTCACCGTACGTTACGACGAAAAAAACATTGGAGGATGTTCAACTATGAAAAAGATGACAATCGACGGCAATACCGCTGCAAGTCACGTTGCGTATGCGTTCAGCGAAGTAGCGGCTATTTACCCGATCACCCCGTCCTCGCCGATGGCGGAAGTCGCCGACGAATGGGCAACAGCCGGCAGAGTAAACATGTTCGGTCAGAAGCTTCGTCTTGCCGAAATGCAGTCCGAAGGCGGCGCCGCAGGCGCAGTTCACGGCTCGCTTACGGCGGGCGCTCTCACGGTCACTTACACCGCGAGCCAGGGCTTACTGCTCATGATCCCGAATATGTACAAGATCGCGGGCGAATTGCTTCCCACGGTTTTCCACGTCAGCGCAAGAGCGCTTGCCGCGCACTCGCTCAACATTTTCGGCGACCATTCGGACGTAATGGCGTGCCGTCAGACGGGTTTTGCTATGCTTGCCAGCAACTCCGTACAGGAAGTTATGGATCTCGGCCTCGTAGCTCACCTTTCAACTTTAAAATCAAAAGTTCCGTTCCTTCACTTCTTTGACGGTTTCAGAACGAGCCACGAAGTATCCAAGATAGACGCTATCGAATACGACGAAATGAAAAAGCTCGTCGACATGAAGGATATCGAAGATTTCAGAAAGAACGCTTTGAACCCCGAAAAACCCGTTCAGAGAGGCACCGCGCAGAACAGCGATACGTACTTCCAGAACAGAGAAACGGCAAACAAGTTCTACGAAGCCACTCCCGCTATCGTACAGAAGATGATGGATAAAGTTTCGGCCCTCACCGGCAGAAAATATCATCTGTTCGACTACGTAGGCGCACCCGACGCGGAAGAAGTCATCGTAATCATGGGCAGCGGCGCCGAAGCCGTTGAAGAAACCATCAATCTCATGAACGCGCAGGGCAAGAAGTACGGTCTTATCAAAGTCCGTCTTTACAGACCTTTCGCTACCAAAGCCTTCCTTAAAGCTATTCCGAGAACTTGTAAGAAGATGGCTGTGCTCGACCGTACCAAGGAACCCGGCTCGCTCGGCGAACCTTTGTATCTCGACGTCTGCACGGCTCTTATGGAAGCTAAAAAGCGTATAACCGTCGTAGGCGGCAGATACGGTCTTGGCTCCAAAGAGTTCAATCCTTCCATGGTCTACGCCGTTTACAAGAATCTCGAACAGGATAAACCCAAGAACCACTTCACCGTAGGTATTTACGACGATATCACCAACACTTCGCTCGATTTCTCCGAACAGGTCATCGCCGCTCCCGCGGGCACAGTTTCCTGCAAGTTCTACGGACTCGGCTCCGACGGTACGGTAGGCGCCAACAAGAACTCCATCAAGATCATCGGCGACCACACCGACAAATACGTTCAGGGTTACTTCTTCTACGATTCCAAGAAGTCGGGCGGCATCACGGTATCGCATTTACGTTTCGGCGATACGCCTATCCAGTCGTCCTATCTTATCGACGCGGCAGACTTCATCGCTTGCCACAATCCTTCTTACGTCACCCGTTACGACATGGTGACCGACTTGAAGCAGAACGGTAAGTTCCTTCTCAACTGCCCGTGGCCGGCAGAAGAACTCGGCAAACACCTTCCCGCAAAGATGAAGAACATGCTCGCCAAAAAGAACGCCGAACTTTACGTTATCGACGCTCTCGACGTAGCCGTCAAAGCCGGTTCTCCCAAGAGCCAGAACATGGTTTTACAGGCAGCCTTCTTCAATATCGCTTCCATTATTCCTTACGCCGACGCAGAAGTCTACATGAAGGAAAAGGTCAAAGTCACTTACGGAAAGAAGGGTGACGCCGTCGTCAAAGCCAACTGCGACGCTATCGACGCAGCCGTTGCCGCTTTAAAGAAAGTTACTATCCCCGCAGACTGGGCTACCGCAACTACGGGCGCTACCGCTCCGGAACTTGCCGACAACGATTACTTCCGTAAGGTCATTCATCCCATTCTCGCTCTCGAAGGCGACAAGCTTCCCTCCTCGGCTTTCCACGCCGACGGTTCCGTTCCCACCGGTACGACCAAGTTTGAAAAACGCGGCGTAGCGGTAAAAGTTCCGCAGTGGATAAAGGAAAACTGTATCCAGTGTAACCAGTGCGCGTTCGTATGCCCGCACGCTTGTATCCGTCCCGCTCTCAACGCCGAAGGCGCCGAAAAACCCGCGACTTACGGCACGCTCAAAGCTATGGGGCTTAAAGGTTACGAATTCAGAATGCAGGTTTCCCCGCTCGACTGTATGGGTTGCGGAGTCTGCGCCAACGTCTGCCCGGCTAAAGAAAAGGCTCTCGTTATGGTTCCTTTTGAAAAACTCGTTGCCGAAGAAACCGTCAACTACGAATACAGCGAAACGCTTCCCGAAGTCGACACTTCCGCCGTCAAGAAAACCACCGTCAAAGGCAGCCAGTTCAATAAGCCTTTGTTCGAGTTCTCGGGCGCTTGCGCAGGCTGCGGCG
>CACXHH010000215.1 GCA_902767455.1 uncultured Eubacteriales bacterium | reverse complement strand
GGCAAACAAAAAATAACGGAAGAAGGCTAACTTTAAATCTTTAACGGACGTGTGAAAACCCGTTTTTTCAATAATTACGCTACCGCGGTGATGCTGGAAGAAGTGATTGTTATAGGTATCTCGTAAGTTGCTCCGCTTCTTACGACTGTGAAAGTCACTTCGTCGCCGACAAAAAGAGATATAACGACGTCTATTATCTGGTAACTTCTCGTTATCGTCTTGGTCTTTCCGCCGTAAGATACCGACGTGAACTTATCGCCCGCCTGTATCTTTCCGTACGCCAAAGAGCCGCTTGCGACCGTTTCCGCGACGACCGTTTCGACTATTTCGGCGCAGTTACGCTCGGCGTTGAACCTTCCTTCGCTTGCGGTGACGCCTATCGTAACGCCGATATAAGGACGGTAGAAGGTCTTATTGTTCTTGTCAAGACAGTACGTGACCAGCCCTTTGACTACCGCCGCCACTGTGTTTGAAGGAATAGCGTAGTTCATATCGTCCACGCCGTCCGTAACCGTCTTGGCGTTGACGATGCCTATAAGTTTTCCGTCCGCGTTGAACAGTCCGCCGCCCGAGTTACCGGGGTTTACCGCCGCGTCGTGACGAAGAACGCGTATTTTGTTGGTGTCGCCCGAAACGTCGCTTAAAGTTATCGTTTCGCTCTCGACGGAAAGTATTCCGCGCGTTACGGAAATGCCGCCCGCTTCGGGGTTGCCGATAGCGACTACGGCTTCGCCGAGACGCAGCTCGTCGGAGTCGGCAAAAGTCGCGGCTTTGGCGCTGCTCGACTTGATTATCGAACTTCCGCTCACGCGAAGAAGCGCCAAGTCGTACTGCGAAGTTCCGCCGACGAACGTACAGGATATCGCCCCGCCCGTAATCTCGTTGCCGAACAGAAAGACGTTTATCTCGCTCGCTATCTTGTCGGAAGTCAAAGACGACGAGTTATAAACTACGTGATAGTTGGTTATTATAAGAGCGTCGCCCGTGTTTTTATCGAGCGAATAGATGACGCCCGAACCTGCCGAGCTTGCGTAATAAGTCTGCGTGGAAAACCTTCCGCTCGACACGGGGAAACGGCAGTAAACGCTGACGACCGAGAAAACAGCTTCGTTTACGGCAGCTTCCGCTCCGCCCGAATACGCGGTGCCGAAATATTGAGCGATAAAGTCGAGAAAAGTACCCGAAAATCCGCCGTCGGCAACGGCTTCTTCGTAAAGCTGATACGCCGTGTAGCCGACGTTGAAATCTCTGCCGTCTTCGCCCGATTTACCTTTCAGGCTTTCAAGCCACTGGTCTTCCGTGCCCGTGTAGCCCGCTCTTTGCGCGAGCTCGTAAGCCGAAGCGCCGCGGCACGCCGTAAGCGTCAGAACGGTGACGACGGCAAGAATTATAATAAACAAGGTCTTTAAATTCTTTTTCATATCACGATCTCCTGAAAATATTTTCTTATATAATGTAATACTTCAATATTAAATAAATGTTAATTTTTAAATTTTCAACTTCTTTTTTGGAAAAAATATTTTATATCGTTTGTTTTATGTATACTTTTGTAATATAATATACTCGAATTTTAAATTTTTTAATCGGCGTTTTTCGCCACGAATACTTTTTAAGCAAAATCGCTTATTGTTTTCAAATGAAAAAGAAAAACGGAACATACCTTATATTTTTATGCTGGCTCGTTTACACCGTAGCGCAGCTCGGCAGATACAGCTTCAGCGCGAACACGACGCGTATCATCGAAGCTTTTTCAATCTCCCACGCCGACGCGGGGCTTCCGACCACCTTTTATTTCTTCGCCTACGGGATAGGAAACATCGTGGTAGGTCTGTTTGCCGACCGCTACAACAAGCGGTTTTCGATAAGCGCGTCGCTTCTTATCTCCGTATTTGCAAACGCAAGCGTGTGGCTGGGCGTTCCGTTTGAATACGTCAAGTATATCTGGGCGGCAAACGGCTTGGCGCAGGCGCATCTTTGGCCGCTGATGTTGCTTACGCTCGGACAGCATCTCGATACGAAAAAAATGCCCATGGCGGCGCTCGTGATGAGTACGGCGTCGTACGGCGGAACGTTTTTAACTTACGGAGTAAGTTCGCTCGCGTCGCTTTTAAAGCTTGATTTCACGTTCGTTTTCGCCGCTTCGACCTTTTTGATGCTCGCCGTCGGCGCGCTGTGGTTTGCAACGACCAAGACCATCGACGAAGGTATCGCGATAAGCGCGCAGAGCGCTGCCGCAAAGAAAAAATTTACCGCTCAAACGATAGTTATGCTCGGAATGCTGATGCTGTTCGCCCTGCTCGGCAACGCCGTTTCGGGCGGACTAAAACAATGGGTACCTTCCATCTTAAAAGAAAACTTCGGGCTCGAAGACTGGATAGCGATATTTATGACCGTCGCCCTTCCGCTTATTTCCATCGTCACGGCGTTCATATCCACGGGCGTTTACAAACTGCTCAAAAGCTTTATACTTTCGGCGGCGCTTATGTTCGTGGTAGCGTCGCTTCTTATCCCCGTCGTTATCGTTTCGCTCGACTCGACCTGGATAGTGGTAATGATCTTGTTCATAATAGTTTACGTCGCCATGGGAGTTACGATAAATCAGCTTTCCGTTCAGGCGCCGCTCTATCTTAAAGACAATATAAACACGGGGCTTTTGGCGGGGCTTTTAAACGGCGCGTGCTATATGGGAAGCGCTTTGAGCACTTACGTTCTCGGCGTTTTTGCCGACGATAACGGCTGGGCGGGTGCGTTCAACTTGCTGTTCATGCTGACTTTTATAGGCGCGATAATCGCCTTTGCTTACTTCTTTTTCGGCAAGGTTTCGTCAAAAAAGACGAACGATAAAGCCGAGTGAGTCTTGTTATTATGGATAACGAAAATATAAGGAAAAATATTGAAAAACTGCGCTTGACGCTACCAAAGGTCAACGCTTACGGCGAGAAGATAACGCTCGTCGGCGCGACCAAAACGCGCACGGTCGAAGAGATAAACGCGGCGATATCTGCGGGGCTTACGGATATAGGCGAAAACAGAGC
>CACXHH010000214.1 GCA_902767455.1 uncultured Eubacteriales bacterium | reverse complement strand
GATGGTCGCAGATTTAACGACGAAGTAGTTTTCTTCGTTGTAAAACACTGTCAGCGTATGTTTTTCCACGTCGAGAATAACGCGCGTCATTGCCTTTATTTCGAGCTGGTTTTTGAGAATTCCCCAGCGGAGAGTAAAGAACTTGTCGTCAACGCTGTAATAGGAGTTTACGAGCATGGAAACGGCGAGCACGAGATACCCGAGCGACACGACGTATATGACCGCGAGCGTCACGTAGTTGTAAGTCGATACGTCTTCGAAGGAGCGAACGAAGGAGAGCGTGTATAAAACGGCGCTCAATATAGCTATTACCATACCCGCGAACAGTAAAACGAGCACGGGCCACGAATAAGAGAATTTATATTTTTTCATAGCTGTATAATACCACATTTTTTTTGAAATGGCAAATAACTTGACATATTTATCGTTACGTAGTAAAATTTTTAAGTGAAAAACGACGAAAAGAAGCAAAAAATAACAGGAAGAAGATGAGCGTACTCGAAATAAAAAACCTATCTCATCGCTACGACGAAAAACAGCTTTTCGACAAAGCCAACCTTACCGTCAACAACGGCGAACATATAGGCGTGGTCGGGCTTAACGGCGTAGGGAAGTCGACGTTTATAAATATTATAGATAAAAGAATCTCGCAGGACGAAGGCGAAGTCAATTATCTGAGCGGAATACGCCGCGGCTATCTCGATCAGCACGCGACGCTCGATCCTACGCTTACCGTTATGGATTATCTCTCGGGCGCGTTCGATTACCTTTATGAAAAGAGTTTTATTCTCGAAGATATTTACGAGCAGATGAACGTAGCTCAGGGCGACGAACTCGACAGACTTATCAAGAAATCGTCCAAGCTTTCGGAAGAACTCGTCGAAGAAGGCTTTTACGATCTCGACTCGAAAATAAAGAAGGTCGCCAACGGGCTCGGGGTAAATAAGTTCGGCTATAACACCGTTATCGGCACTTTATCGGGCGGAGAACGCGCAAAACTTATGCTTTCGCGCCTTCTGTTGACGGAGAACGATATAATGCTTCTCGACGAGCCTACCAACTTTCTCGACATCGAACACGTCGACTGGCTCGTCAAATATCTCAACTCTTTCAAAAAGACCTTTCTCGTCATCTCGCACGACGCCGCATTTTTGGATAAGGTGTGTAAGTTTATCGTCAATATCGAGAACGGACGGATAAAAAAGTACAGCGGCAACTACTCTCAATTTTTGGTCCAGCGCGAAGAGGACGCCCGCCAGTACGAAGACGAGTACCGCCGCCAGCAGGCGGAAATAAAGCGCCTTAACGACTATATCGAACGCAACAAGGCAAGGGCTTCGACCGCGAAGATGGCTCATTCACGCCAAAAAATGCTCGACAGAATGGATGTTTTGCAAAAACCTTTCGAGATAACCGAGTGCTCGTTCAGCTTTCCGTATACCGACGTCAACGCCAAGGAGTTTTTCAAAACTAAAAAACTTACCGTCGGCTACGATAAACCGCTCGTATCGGGCATAGATATTCTTATGAACAGCCGCGATAAGCTTTGGATACGCGGTACCAACGGCGTAGGGAAAACGACGTTTATCAAGACGATACTGCGCAAGATAAAAGCGCTCGAAGGCTCGTTTTTTATACACCCCGAAGCAAGAATTCTATACCTTGAACAGGAAGTGACGTTTGACGACGCGGCAATGACCGCTGTCGATTATTACTCGCTAAACAGGCCCATGGACAACGTAAAGCAAGTCCGTCAGGCGCTTGCGCAGGTCGGGATAAAGGGCGAAACGGCTACGCGCCCGCTCGTAAAACTTTCTGGCGGAGAACAGGTAAGGGTAAGGCTTTCCGTCCTTACGAAAAGCTCTTCAAACCTGCTTATTCTCGACGAGCCTACCAACCATCTCGATTCCGTCGCGAAAGCCGCTTTGATGAACGCGATAAAAGAATACGACGGGGCGGTCATTCTCGTCAGCCACGAACGCGAATTCGCTTTAAAGATATGCAATCTTATTTTCGACGCGAAACCCGTTGAATAGTATTCACATTCGACTTTTTGTTTTAATTTACGAGCGCGGTTTTACCGCTTAATCAACTATCTTCCGCAAATCGCTTGCAAAAACTTACGATTTAGTATAAAATAAAAGAGTATTGTGCAATATGCACAATACTCTTTGTCTATATTGATGCCGTTTGACGAAAACCGTTCGTTAAACTGTGCGAACGCGGCGTAAAAAGCGCGTAAAAGGTGAACTATGGATAGCGAACTTACCATAATTTTAAAACAGATAAAACAAAAGACGGGGCTTGACGTAGACGCTTACGCCGAGAGTATGAAGTTTTCGGCAACCACTCGCGACGAGCCCGACTGGGTTTTGCCGTCCGAGCGTGATTTTTCCGAAGTGTATTCCGATGTAAAGACGGGCAAGACCTTCTTTTACTTCCGTTTCAGAAACGCCAACCTTATAGGAAGCATTTCCGGCGCGGGCGCCACCGAACGCAATTACGCCTACCTTATAATGTCGCTTCTTGACAGCACTTCCTCGCAGGACGATAACTTGAGCCACGGCGAACAGCTAAAAAGCATTATTCTCGGCGATTATACGCGCCAGCAGGTGCAAAAGTTTATGCGTAAGTTTTCCGTGCCCGACGTCAAGTGCTACGTTCTTTTGATCTCGGGCGCAGGCAACACCGAAAAAGTGCTTGAAATAATGCCGAGATTTCTTTCAAACGAGTATGACGCGGTCGTGCTTACGGAAGATATGTCGTGTTCTCTCGTCAAGTTCGTGACGGGAGAAGGCGAAGTTGTGCCCGAAACTTACGCTTACGGGATAGTGACTACGCTCGGCGCCGAAGGTATCGACGTTAAAGTCGGCGTGAGCGAAGTGGTGAATAACCTTCTCGAAATAAACAACGCCTACGTGCAGGCGACTACCGCTTTAAGGCTTGCGAGGCTGTATTCCGCCAAGGAAAGCGTGCATACTTATAAAGATTATATTCTCGTCAAGATGCTCGAAGACATACCAAAATTCAAGTTGAGCGAATATCTTTCCGTTCTCGAAAAGGAAGGCGCGAAAGCTATATTCAACGACGCCGATATGCTTACCACCGCCGAAGCGTTTTTAAATAACGATCTTAACGTTTCGCTTACTTCGAGAGAACTGTATATGCACCGCAACACGCTTATTTACAGGATAGACAAGATCGAACGCGAAACGGGGCTCGATATCAAAAAGTTTTCGGACGCCGTTACCTTCAAACTTATTTCGATAATCAAAAAACTGTTATAAAAAACGCCGATAATCGACTTATAGGCGCGCTTATTAAATTTAACGGAGTGTAAAATGGAAAATAGTTCCGTAAAAAAAGGTTTTAAAATAGCAATAAAGATAGTCGTTGCCCTGCTCGTCGCGGGAAGTTGTTTCGCGCTCGGGTTCATAACTTCGCGCGCGTCGCTTTCAAAGGAGCTTGGCGATATAAACTATATTATAGGAATGTATCGCAAATACTACTACGACGAAAAAGAGGACGTAGTCGGTATCTTT
>CACXHH010000213.1 GCA_902767455.1 uncultured Eubacteriales bacterium | reverse complement strand
TTGCCCACAAGCTCCGCGAACGACGCCTTCGACGGCGACGAGATAGTATTCCGCGAGAAAAACCTTAAAGCTTTTCTCGATATGGGGCTTGACGTGTGGTGGTTCGACCGTAACTGGGGGCACCCTTTCGATTATCCCTTCCAACCCATGCGCAAAGAGATTATCGGTATGTATCTGTATCACGACGTGACCGAAAGGTTTTATAGTGAAACGCAAGATAAATCGAGAAGAAACCGTCGCCCTATGATAATGGCTAACGTTTCCGAAATAAATAACGGAACGTATCTCGGCATACGCGAAAGTTCTTCTCACCGCTATCCCGTTCAATGGAGCGGCGATATACCGTGCACGCTCGAATCGTTGAAAACAGAAGTCGAAAACGCCGTCAGGTGCGCAAACTCCGCCGTAAGTTGGTATTCGAGCGATATCGGCGGGCACGTCGGAACGCCCACGCGTGACGATTTTATCCGCTGGTATCAATACGGCTGTCTGTCGCCGGTGCTCCGTCCGCACTCGACTGTCACGAGTTTAAAGACGCGCGAGCCGTGGGTTTACGACGAAGAGTGCTTTGAGATATGCTCGGCGTACGTAAATATGCGTTATCGGCTCATGCCGCTTATTTACACGCAAGCCTATAAAGCTTATCGCGACGGAACGGGGCTTATACTTCCGCTGTCGTTTGCATTTCCAGACGACGAAACGACGAAAGGAGTTTACAGCGCTTACGCTATCGGAAAGGGGCTCGTAGTATCTCCCGTCACCGAAGATACTTTAAGGCGGTATCTTACGAAGAAAGAGTTCCCTTGCGGAATGAAAGCGCGCTTTTACCGCGGTAAAAAGCTTGGCGGAGAAGTCTTGTCCGAAAAAACTTATGACGAGATAAACTTTTTGCTTACGAGCGGCGAGAAGCTCGAACCTGAACTTCCGTCAACGCATTTTTGCGCCGTATTCGAAGGCAAGATACGCCTTTTGGGGCGTGAAAACCTTTACGTTTCAAGCGACGACGGAGTGCGGGTTTATATCGACGGAAAGCTCGTCGTCGACGACTGGAACGACCACGGTATGGTCGAAAACTTCGTTATCGAAACGGAGCCCGAAAAAACTTACGATTGTCGTATAGAATACTATCAGGGCGAAAACGAAGCGGGGCTGAAACTGTTTACGCTTACAAAGCGCGACGCAAGCTTTTATCTTCCCAAACGCCGTTTCGTAGAGGCGTTCGGCGGCGAGATCGTCGAAGGCGGAAAGGTCGTGGATTCGGCAAGGAATATCCGTGAAACGCCCGCGTTCGTTCTCGAAGGCGCGGTCATACCGCTTGCGGGGCGCGTCGAAAAGGCTAAATATATGAAGCTCGACGAGCTTACTCTCGAATACTATCCGTCAAAGTCGCAAAAGTATTCGGATATTTTGTACGAAGACGACGGCTTGACTACGGCGTATAAGACGGGAGCGTTCGCGACTACCGTGTATTCCGCCGATTACGACGAGAAAAACGGGCGTTACGAACTCAAAATATCCGCAACGAACGTTGGAGAAGGGTATTCTCTCGGCTTTGAAAAACGAAAAATAACCGTAAAACTCGTTGCGCCGAACGGGCTCGCGATAGAAAAAGCGCTCGTCGACGGTAAGTCGGCGCGGCTCGATGCTTACGCAAAAGACGGCTCCGTTTATCCCTTCTTGTCAGACGTTTCATCGCCCGCGGGCGAGTGTTTCGTTCTGACTTTTGAAGCGGACGTTTTAAGCGAACACGTCGTGGAGTTTTATGAGAAAAAATCGTAAAAGCCCGCCTATAAGTTGATTATCATCTGTTTACGCCCCGCAAGGCACGCCTTGCGGGGCGCGTTTTCACAAAAAAAGCTTTGCCGAATAATTATAAAACAATCTACTCACAATAGCGTTGAGGTGAAAATATGAAAGAAACAGGAATGGTAAGACGGATAGACGAACTCGGCAGAGTGGTTATCCCGAAGGAAATAAGAAGAACTCTGAGGCTCAAAGAGAGCGACCCGCTCGAAATATTCACCGAGCGTGATATGTTGTGTTTTAAAAAGTATTCGCCCGTCAACTCTATTTCAGACTTTGCCGACGGCGTTTGCTCTTCGCTTGCGGAAGCAACGGGCAAGCTCTCGATGATAGTCGATACCGACAGGGTGCTTTCGGCAAAAGGTCAGCTCTCGCGCGAATACGCGGGTAAAGAGATACTGAAAGAAGTTTCCGACGTACTCGAAGCCCGACGCGCGGTCGTCATGGACGCGAACACCGACGGCTCGGTCAAGGCTATTACAGTCGACGGCGCAAACAGGTTTAAAAACGTGTTTATCGCTCCCGCGGTTTCGGGCGGAGATATAGTGGGCGGCGTTATCATTTGCAGTGAAGATAATATCGGCCGCGAAAACGTCGCGCTCGCTGAGATGTGCGCCGATATTCTTTCAAGGCAGTTTTGAAAAAACTTATGAGAAACGCCGCCGTGCTCGCGGCGGGCGGGCTGTTTTCAAAGGCGCTCGGGGCGCTATACAGAATACCTCTTACGAATATTCTCGGCGCGGAAGGGATAGGCGTATACCAGATGGTCTTTCCCTTCTACACCGTTTTACTTACTCTCTCGTCAACGGGCATACCGAGCGGGCTGTCAAGGCTTACCGCGGACGGAAAGGTCGACGCGTTAAAGCGTTCGATAGCGTTTTTCGGCTCGCTCGGGCTTTTGGGAAGCGTCGTAATGTTCTTCGGCGCGCAAGCAATCTCTTCTTTGCAAGGCAATATCGCCGCGGCGGGGGCGTATCGCGCTCTCTCTCCGTCAGTTGCGGCGGTATCTTTGATTTCTTGCTTTCGCGGCTATTTTCAGGGCAAGTTCAAGACCTTTCCTACCGCCCTGTCGCAAGTCGTCGAACAGCTGGTGAAGCTTGCGTTCGGGCTGTTTGTTTGCTATAACTTCGGCTCGACCGCCGCCGAAAAAGCGGCTTTCGCGGCGCTTGCGGTGACCGTTTCGGAGCTTTTTGCGCTCCTTCTTCTCGTGTTTTTCAGGCGCGAAAAGACCGTGGGGGCTACGGCGCCGAGCGTCAAAGCGCTGTGCCGCGCGGTGTTTCCGATAACGCTGTCGTCGATAATGCTTCCGCTCTCGAAAACGGCTGACGGGTTTATATCGCTCAATCTTATGGGCGGCGGCGCGAAAGCTACCGCTATGCTCGGGCTGTACGGCGGCGTGGTCGAATCGGTTGTGTCGCTGCCCGTTTCGTTATGCTACGCGTTAGCCGTCAGCGGAATACCGTTCATCGCGAAAGGCGGCGAAAAAAACGGCGCAAAAGTGATAAAATATACGCTGTTTTTAAGCGTTATACTTGCGGCTCTTACGTTCGTTTTTTCGGAATTGATAATAAATATACTGTACCCGAAGCTTACGCCGAACGAAACTATAACGGCGGTAAATCTTTTGAAGATTTCTTCGCTCTCCGTCATAGGTCTGTCGCTTACGCAGGCGTTTTCGGCAACGTTTATCGGCAAAGGTCGCCTGTTCGTGTCGCCGATATGCTTGGGCGCGGGCGTTATCGCGAAGATAGCGTCAACCTTTTTGCTCGTTTCGGGCGCGCGTCTTAACGTTTACGGGTGCGCTTTTTCCGATATTATTTGTTATTTGGTTGCGAGTTTTTCCTTTTTGTTGTATATTATAAAGGAATATTCGATAAAGAAAAAGGTTGATTCACCAAAGGACGAAAAGGAAAATGAAGCTTTCGGTTATAGGGCTTGGCGTCAAAAACGGAGACGTTTCTCTTAACGCTTTAAGCGCGATAAAATCGGCAAAGCACGTTCTGTTGAGAACTGAACGCACGGACTCGGTCGGGTTTTTGAAGGAAAACGGAATAGAGTATATCGCTCTCGACCGTCTGTACGAAAAATCGCGTAACTTCGATACGCTTACGGCAAATATCGTAAAGGAAGTAAAAAACTACCTGAAAACGGGCGACGTCGCGTATCTTGCGGACGGATCCGTCTTTGAAGACGTCTGCGCGAAAAAACTTATCGCGACCGTCAAGGGCGCAAGCGTTTACGCGGGCGTTTCAAAGGTGTCGAGCGCGCTTATTGCAAGCGGTATCTCCGATAACGGATTTACCGCCGTTTCCGCGTACGACTTAAAAAACTTCGTGAGATATTCGTTTCCGCTCGCCGTATACGACCTTGACAGCCGGATCCTTGCTTCCGAGTGGAAGTTAAGGCTCTTTTCTACGGTGGGCGAAGAAGCGGAAGTCACGCTATATATCGATAAACAGCCGAAAAAGATAAAACTGTACGAGCTTGATTACGAAGATAAATTCGACTATTCGACCGTGCTTATAATAACAGAACCGCCGCTCAAAGACAAAGAGCGCTTCGATTTTTACGACCTTATGGCGATACTCCGCGTTTTAAGAAGCCCCGACGGTTGCCCGTGGGATAAGGTGCAGACTCCGCAGAGTATTCGCAAAAATCTCGTCGAAGAAGCCTACGAACTTATCGACGCCATCGACAAGTGGGACGACGACAAGATGAAGGAAGAAACGGGCGATATACTTATGCAGGTCGCTTTCCATATCCTTTTTGCCGAAGAGCGCGGCGCGTATAACGCCGACGACGTGATAAGCGGTCTTTGCAATAAACTTATCGAGCGCCATACCCACGTTTTCGGAAACGATAAGGCGACCGACGCCGAATCGGCTCTTAAAGTATGGAATAAAAACAAGCAGGTCGAAAAGGGTTACGCAAGCTCTAGCGCTTACGTCAACGACGTGCCCGAGTGCCTTCCCGCGCTGTTAAGGTGCGAAAAGGTCGTTAAAAGAGCTATAAACAGCAACTTCGACGTGCTGACCGACGAAGAAATTACTTCTATCGTAAAAAAAGCGCTCGAAGATAAAACGTACCTGAACGAAAACTGCGGGCTTATTCTTCTTGCTGTCACGTATCTTTTAAAAAAGAACGGTTTAAGCCCCGAAGAAGCTCTCGCCGACGAGATAAAGACGTTTATCTCTAAGATGAAGAAGGTCGAAAGCGAGCTTGAAAAAAGCGGCGGCGATATGAAAACCGCCGACTCAAAGCTAGTTAAAAAGTTGTACGATGAAGCTTAAAAGTGTGTCTATAGGTCGATTAACGACCAAAAACAACGTATTCGTCGCACCGCTTGCGGGGTTTTCGGACTTCGCGTTCAGGAACGTTTGCTACACGCTCGGAGCGGGCTTGTGCTTTACGGAAATGGTGAGCGTTAAGGGGCTTATCTACAAGAGCCGCGGAACGGAAGACCTTCTCGAAACGACGAGCGCCGAGTATATAAAAGCCGCCCAGCTTTTCGGCGACGATCCCGATATCTTCGTCGCCGCCGCAAAAATGAAGGCGCTCGAAAACTTCGATATCGTCGACCTTAACTTCGGTTGCCCCGTTCCCAAAGTATTCAACAACGGCGAAGGAAGCGCCATGCTCGCTCGTCCCGAACTTGCCGAAAAGATAGTGTCCGAGCTCGTTAAAAGCGGAAAGACGGTCACTGCTAAGTTCCGCATGGGCATAGAAAAGGGCGATAACGTCGCCGTGGAGTTCGGAAAGCGGCTTGCGGGCGCGGGCGCTTCGATGCTCACGCTTCACGCACGGTATAAGACCGACTATTACAGCGGCGAACCCGATTACGAAACGTGCTTAAAACTCAAAAACGCCGTGTGCGTGCCCGTTATTTTTAACGGCGGGATATTCAGCTCCGCCGACGCCGACGCCGCGATGGAGCGTTCGGGCGCCGACGGTGTGATGCTTGCCCGCGGAGCGCTTCGCTCTCCTTGGCTCATCTGCGATATTTTAGGCGTACCGACGCCCGATAAAGGCGAGCTTATAAAAAAACATTTCGATATGATATGCGAGCGGCGCGGCGAGTCTAACGCGTGCAGGTATTTCAGAAAACAGATGGCGCTTTATCTCAAAAACGTATCGGGCGCTAAAAAACTGAAAGAAAAGATCTTTGCGGCGACCACGAGAGAAGATTATCACGCCGTAATAGACGAAGCCTTCCCGTCCGAAGATAGGCGGTAACGAAAAACTCTCCGTTTTCATACCATATATAGGTATGTCGGAAAACATCAAGCTTTCTTTTATAAAGACCGAACGGCTGACAGAAGAAGCCGTTTTACGCCACTCGTCAAGCGACGCGCTTATCGTTTTAGCCAAGAACTATTCGGAAATCTCCGTCAAGGACGAACTTTGCGGCAAGAGCGAAAAGCTTCTGGAACTGGGCGGGCTCACAAAAAAGGCTCAATGCCCCGTGTTCGTCGGCTTTACGACGGACAGCTTCCGCCTTTTGAAAAAGAGCGTAGCCGTATTTTTCCGTGGCAAGCTCGTAAAACTTGCCGATAACGTCAGGGGCGACAAGTCGTTCGCTCCGTCTTTCGGGTATAAAACGGTGAGTGCTGGCGGCTGTAAATTCGGAATAGCCGTCGGCAAAGACGTATGCGACCACGCGTGTTTATTTACGCTTTCGTCAACCGAAAACGACGTGATAATCAACCTATCGGCGGACTTTTACGATTTTTCGACGGAAAATCTCGTGTCTTCCCTTTCGTATATTTACGGCGTTACGATAGTTTCCGTCAACGCCGACAAGACCGTTGCCGCGGCTTCGGGGAAGATTATTCTTTCCACCGCGGACGCCGAGCGCGATTTTTACGTTCCGCTCTCAAAAACTTATAAAGAAATACTCGTAAAACAAAGAGGTTTATACTGATATGAAATTCAATATCGTGCTCGTCGAGCCTGAAATACCGCAAAATACGGGCAATATCGCAAGAACTTGTGCCGCAACGGGGAGCGATCTCCACCTTATACGCCCGCTCGGGTTCGATACTTCCGATAAAATGTTGAAGCGCGCGGGGCTCGATTACTGGCAGTACGTCAACGTTTTTTACTACGACGGCATAGAAGAGCTTATGGACAAGTTCTATAACGGCGATAACTTTTATTTTTTGTCCACGAAAGGCAAAAAAGTTTATTCGGACGTTAAATTCAAGGACGGGGATTTTCTCGTTTTCGGCAAGGAAACGCAAGGTTTAAGCGAACTGCTTCTCGAAAAGTATTACGACAAGACTCTTCGCATCCCCATGTGGGGGCACCTTCGCTCGCTCAACCTTTCAAACTCCGCCGCGATAGTCTTATACGAAGCGCTCCGCCAGAACGCCTTTGACGCGCTCAATACCGAAGGAAATCTGACGGGAAGAGGATATTGAAATTTATTAACGTTTTTTGCTGTCGCAAAAAATTCGTTAAGGCTAAGAGGTCGTGAAACGCTTTACGGCGAAAGTAAATTCCGCCTTGCGTTTCTCGAAAGTTATATATAATATTATTTCGGCGATTTTTTCCCGAACGGCCGCGAGGCTTGTAGTCAGGCATAATCGCGCGATTGAAATATACGTTTTTCAGCGAGAGAAAATCTCGCTTTTTTTATTGCGTAAAATGTAAATATATATAAAACAGTGTCGCGCGCGAAGAGCAAAATCGTAAGAATAATCACGAAAAACAAGCGTAAAGATAAAGTGAAAAATATTTCATAAAATTGTGAAAAACGTTTCACAAACGATTGACAAGAGTAATTCTTGCGGATATAATTTAACGCGTAAAGGTGAAATAAGATTCATCTTTTTTAAGGCGTTCAGCCGAATTCGGCAAACCAAAAAAAAGAAAAAACTTTTATAAGGGATATATGTTTTACAGATCTATCGTAAAAAATAAAAGCAAAATCTTTGCCGCCGTAATAGCCGTGATAGCGCTGACGGTGCTTGCGGGTTCGCTTACGAAGCTTACTTCTCCAAGGCGAGTAAACGCCGAAGCGAAAAACGGATACTATATGAGTTATTCGGATTTTATGAGCGGCGAAGGCTATACCAAGCGCCCTGCCTGGACGGTGATTTCCCGTGAGATAGGCAAACTGCTCGACGGCGGGCTCGCGCTTTACGAACGGGGCGAAGGCGCCAAAAACGATGACGGCTACACCGCCTATCAATGCGTGTCGCGCGCATACGGCTACTGGTACGAAACTTCGGGTTTTGAAAGGACGGTCCTTGCGCAGATATCGAGTGCGCGCGTAACGCAGGTCGAACTTCAATACGGCACGTGCAAGAAGCTTATGCGCGATACTCCTACTTCGGAAAATATCGAGCGCGCAAGGCTTGAAATAACAAAGCTCAAAAACTATCTCAACGAAGACGCGTTAAAGCTCAACGAGATATTCGGCATCACGGACGAAAGTCAGGGCGGCGGTGAGCTGAGCGCGTGGGCAACATTTATAGCGTGTTTCGGAATACTCTTCCGCGAAGGGCTCGAAGCGATACTTATCGTCGGGGCGATGGTGGCGTATCTCGTTAAAACGGGCAATAAAGAAAAAACGAAAGCCGTATATATAGGCTCGGCGCTCGCGATAGGCGCAAGCTTTTTGACGGCTTGGCTGTTGAGCTTACTCAATCTTACGGGTATTCCGCAAGAAATTATCGAAGGTGTTACGGCTCTTATCGCCGTGGCGGTGCTCGTGTACGTTTCCAACTGGATGATATCCAAAGCCGAGTCCGAATCGTGGACGAAATATATCAAGGGCAAAGTTTCAACTTCCGTCGGCGCGGGAAGAACGTGGGCGCTCGCCGCAACGGCTTTCCTTGCGGTATTCCGCGAAGGCGCCGAAGTCATACTCTTTTATCAACCTTTCGTTCAGGACGGCACGGGCTTTGCGCTCTGGGGCGGAATAATCGCGGGCTTTGCGGCGATAGCGATAGTATTCGTGCTTATAAGAGTATTCAGCGTAAAACTTCCGCTCAAACCCTTCTTCCTTGCTACGAGTATACTCATGGCGGTTATGTCGGTAGCTTTTCTCGGCTCGGGAATACAGGAACTGTTCATCGACGGCGGTCTTATGCCGGTAGCGTCGATAAGCGGGCTTGCGTTTATGTCGAGCAGCGAGATACTCACTTTCCTCGGCGTATATCCCACTTGGATAACGCTTTTGCCGCAGCTTATATTGACGGGCGTATGGGTAGTTACCTTCGTTCTTCAACTCTCTCCGCTTTATAGGCGCGAAGAAGTTTCCGCCGAAGGAAAGCTCGTCAAAAAAGGCTTCGTAACGAATATAATCGTCATAACGCTTTCGGCGATATTGTTTATCGCGGGACTTATCGCGATAGCCGACGAGCCCGCCGTGATAATCGAAGGCGCAATAGACCCGATGCTGACCTTTGCGGCGATAGCTATCCCGATAGCGCTCGTAATCATGGCGGCGGCGATAACGTCGCTCGTCCTTGCGAAATCAGCAGTCAAAAACTTCGACACTTTGACGGATACTTCTTCCGCCGTGCGAAAACTGAAAATTGCAGGGATGCTCTTATCGCCCGCATATCTTAAATGCGCGAAGGCGCTTTCTGCGGAAACGGCTTATCAAATATCCCCGCTCTTCGCTCCGAAAACGGCGAAGGATCCCGAGGATAAGACTAAAGATCCGAATAACGCTTCGGAAACGCAAAACGCGTAATAAAAAACGCGAAAAAACGAAAATTGATTCGTCGTCGGCTGTAAACCGTAAACGGCGGCGGGTAATTGAACAGAAATAAAAAAAGGAGAATAATAATGAAAAAATTTGCCACTATTTTAGCTCTCGTTTTAGCTTTCGGCATGAGCGCGATCGCGCTTACCGCATGCGCGAGATCCAACGGCGGAAAGACCAGCAACTCCGCTGAAGAACCCCAAGAAGACCTCGGCTTCACCGAAGTAGAAATGTACGAAGGCGACGAAGAATGGGAAGAAGGTTATCTTTCCATGGCAGGCGTTTACTTCCAGCCCGCCGACCTTAACGACGGTTCGGACTCCACGAAGTTTTCTTGCCACATCGAACTTGATGTTTCCGCTATGGCGGGCAACAATTTCGGTTTCGGCGAAGGCGACTGGGTACCTTATCTCACCGTTCAGTACAGAATAGTTGCCAAAGCTAAAGTAAGCGGTCACGAAGCGGGCGACGAGATAGCCGCAGGTACCTTTATGCCTATGGCTGCTTCCGACGGTCCTCACTACGGCGCTAACGTAAAGATGGCGGGTACCGGTACTTACGAAGTAACTTTCACCGTTTCTTACCCCGGCAGCGACACTTACCTTATGCATACCGACGAAAAGACGGGCCCGGGCGGCGTTTATCCCACCGCAAGCTACACCTTCACCAAAGAATGGAATTATATCGAAGGCGCTTGGGACGCAGGCTCCAACACTTAAGTTATAACAAGTAAGGTAATTTTCAGCTTTTACGGAACAAATTACCAAAACGAATAAGAAAGCCCGCCGTATTTTGCGGATTGCAAAATACGGCGGGCTGAATTTTTGTTTTGACTACCTTTGGGGCGCGATACTTACTCTCCGTTTTTATTCATCGAATAATATGAATTTAATTTCATATACCGTCGTCTTTTACTTGACATTTTTTCTTTGCGGTGGTAAAGTATATTAAGCATATATGAATAATATTTCATTTTCATATATTCGGCAAAACGTTACTATAATAATTTCGGCGTAAAAAATTAAAAACGTTACGTCGGACATCGGTGGAATTATGCTGACTTATCTGATAAGGATAATAAACGCGGCGTTGCCGCTTGCGCTTCTTATAGGGGCGGCGGTAGCGTACGCGTATTCGGAATATGGAAAAATCGGGCGGTATATAGCTTACGGCGGGATCGGTGCGGCGCTTATCGCAACGCTTATCAGGTCGTTTATCGCAAATACCAGCCGTTACGCAACGTGGCAGTATTCTATCGTCTACTACGCCGCGACGGTCATAACCTTTCTCGTGCTGGCGGTAGCTACCGTCGCGTTTTCGATAAGACCTATCCGCCGCGCGCTCGGCGAAAAGGGTATGAAGGTCGTGAATATAGTTATGCCTTCGCTCGTAACGGCGTTCGTGGCAATTTCGATTTTTGCGCTTACTTCCGGCGTTTTGTATCTTCCGTTCAGCCTGATAAACAAGAGCGAGTCCTTTTTGTCGACGGAATTTTTGCTTTCTCTTCTCGGAATAATTCTCGCGTGGGCTGTGCTTATAACGGCTTGCGTCGGCATAGAGAAGCTTCTTCTGATAGCCCACAAAAAGGGAATAAAGGCGATAGTGAAGGTTGCGTTTTTTGCGCTGTGTTTTCCGATAATAGCGAACGTCGTAATGTACGATTTGAAACTTCTCACGCCGCGCCGTCTTATTCAGCCTTCGTCGCTCAACACCAAACTATTGAAATTCGTCGTCGGGATAGGCGACGTCGACAAGTGGTACACTTACGCCGCGGTTATAATCTGCGTTATAGTGTTTGCGGTCGTAGTCTATATCGGGCTTACCAAAAAGGAAGAATACCGCAATTCCGCGCAAAAGCGCAGGCTCAAAGCCGACTGGCGCACGGCGTTCAGGCGCGTCGTTTCGGTAGGCGTGTGCCTTATCGTGGGCGTGCTGTCGTTTACCTGGTTCGTTGAACTCAATACCGTCAAGATAACCGAAGCGCCCATCGAAGAGTGCGAAGTAAGAAGTTACGACTTCGGCGAAAACAGGTATATGAGCTTTAAAGCGATTTCGGAAACCGATCTTACGAGCGCCGACTACGTGTTTATGAACGATCAGAAGCGTTGGAGCCAAACGACTTCTCTCGGCGCAAACGTTTACGAATTCAAAGTTCTCGTCTGCGACGCCGAAGCTTCGAGCTTCAAGTTTCAATGGATAAAGGCGGGAAGCGTTATCGCCAACTCGATATATTCGGAAGACAAGGATAACCGCGGTAATATGATAAGTTCGGGCTCGGTCGAACTTGAACTTCAACAAGTCTATTCGCAAAAGGAAGACTGTCTGTTCGTGCCGATAACGGGCGTAGAAGACGGGCATTTGCACCGCTTCGGCTACACTACCGACGCGGGCTATCTCACTCGCTTCATAGTCGTCAGAAAGGGCGAAACAAACTCTTACGGCGTTGGGCTCGACGCGTGCGATATCTGCGGCGAAGCGGGCTACTACGAAAAGAGCGGCGGGCAGATAGTATGTAAGAAGTGCGACGTGGTCATGAACGTCAACACCATAGGCTTTAAGGGCGGCTGTAACCCGATAGTCATCGAATTTTCCGTCGATTACGCGGCGGGCTACATAATCGTTCCCGCGGCCGAACTTATTGCAAACGAACTCGAATTCAAATAGGAGCGGAAAGTATGTTTTTCTTTCGTATGATAAAGGGCGCGTACGTCCGCCAGTGGAAGAAGATGCTCGTCATCGCAGTTACGGTGGCGCTCGGCGCTTCGATCGCGACGGCAATGCTCAACGTTATGCTTGACGTAGGCGACAAGATAAATCAGGAACTCAAAGCTTACGGCGCGAACATAAACGTCGTATCGCGTTCGGCGTCCGTTCTTTCCAACCTTTACGAAATAGAAGGCGACGACGAAGTGAACGTCGATTCCTACTTAAAAGAAAAGGACGTGGGCAAGATAAAGACCATCTTCTGGGCGTTCAACATAACCGATTTCGCGCCCGTGATGGAATCTTCCGTCACCGTGAACGGCAAAAAATACAAGGCAGTGGGAACGTGGTTCAATCACCACCTTGAACTCGACACGGGCGAGAGCGTCGACACGGGCGTTATAAACCTTCGCTCGTGGTGGAAGATAAAGTCGGGCGAGTGGATAAACGAACAGTCGTCGGACCTTAAAGAAGTAATGATCGGTTCCAACTTCGCCGAAAAGGAAAATCTATCGGTAGGCGCCGTTATGACGGTCACGGGCAAGAAGGGCGGCGGCGACTATAAAGTGCGCGCCGTGTATTCTTCGGGCGATGCCGCCGACGATACCTTCTATATGCCTATGAGCGAAATACAAAAGCTTTCGGGCACCGAAGGTTACGTCAAAAAGATTGAAGTGAGCGCGCTCACAACCCCCGATAACGAACTTGCCGTCAAAGCCGCGAAAAACCCCGATCAGCTTTCAAGGGCGGAATACGACCTCTGGTACTGCACGGCGTACGTAAGTTCGATCTGCTATCAGATACAGGAAGTTATCCCCAACTCCGTCGCCACGGCGTACCGCCAGATAGCCGAATCGGAAGGCGAGATACTCGACAAAACTCAGCTTTTAATGACGCTTATCACGATTTTAAGCCTTATAGGCGCGGCGCTCGGAATATCGAATCTCGTAACTTCGAGCGTTATGGAGCGCGCGGGCGAGATAGGGCTTATGAAGGCGGTCGGCGCCAAAAACTCGCAGATAATCTTTTTGATACTTACCGAAATATTCATTACGGCTATAATAGGCGCGGTCGCGGGCTACTTTATGGGCTTCGGATTCGCGCAGGTCATAGGCAGAACCGTATTCGGCTCGGCGATAGATATGAAAGGCATGATAGCGTTTATCGTCGCCGTGCTCATACTCGGCGTAACGCTTATAGGAAGCCTTCCCGCGATAAGGCTTATGTTAAGACTGCGCCCGTCAGAAGTTCTGCACGGCAGATAGGAGATGATTATGAACGCAAAAACGAAAATGTTTTTCAAAATGATAACGTCGTCCATACTTAAACGGCGTTCTCGCATGATAATAGCTCTTCTTGCCATAATCGTCGGCGCGACGATACTTTCGGGGCTCGTCACCATCTACTACGACGTTCCCCGTCAGATGGGCGCGCAGTTCAGAAACTACGGCGCGAACATGATATTTACTTCGTCAAGTTCGGACGCCAAGCTTACCGACGAAGCGGTAAAGGAAGGCGTGAAAAAGATCCCCGCCGCAGAGCTGAAAGGCTACACCCCTTACCGCTACGAAGCCGTGCGCATAAACAAGCAGCCGGTAATCGCCGCGGGTACGGATATTCCGGCAACGCTCGTCACGAGCCCGTACTGGTTCGTCGAAGGTAAGCGCCCCGAAAAAGACGGCGAAGTGCTCGTCGGAAAGACCGTAGCCGACCTTATCGGCGCGAGAGTCGGCGAGAGCATCAACGTTCAGTATTACGATCCCGACGAAGAGGACGACGGGCTTGAAAAGGAAGGCGTCGACCTTACCGTTTCGGGAATACTCGAAACGGGCAGTACGGAAGAAGAATATATCTACGCGTCGTTTTCCGACCTTGAACTTATAACGGGCAAGACGGCGGGCTACGACGTAGTGGAACTTTCCGTTTCTTCAACGGAAGCAAATCTCGAAAAATACGCCAAAAGCGTGGAAGATGCCAACGCTCTCATAACCGCAAGGCTGGTAACGCGCGTTACGTCTTCGGAAGGCGCGGTGCTTACCAAACTTCAATCGCTTGTGTTCATAGTTACGGCGGTCGTACTCGTTCTGACGATGATATGCGTCGCCACGACCATGACGGCAGTCATCGCCGAAAGGCGTAAAGAGATAGGTTTAAGAAAGGCGCTCGGCGCTTCAAACGCGAGCATTATGAAGGAGTTTCTCTCCGAAGGAGTGCTGCTCGGCGGCGTCGGCGGCGTGCTCGGCTCGGTGTTCGGGTTCGTATTCGCCGAGATAGTCAGCGTGAACGTCTTTTCGGGCTCGATAACCTTCCGCCCGTTTATACTCGTTTTGAGCCTTCTCGCTTCCATCGTCGTGACGGGGCTTTCAAGCCTTATCCCCATAAGGAGCGCTACGGAAATAGATCCCGCGCTTATACTTAAAGGCGAATAATTTCAGCACAATTACCGTAATAAACGGCGGTTTAAAAAAGTCGGGTTTCAAGCTCGGCGGAAAATCAATCGTTCGGGCGGGAAAGCCCGACGTCAAGGAGTTTTATGAGCAGTTTACTTGAATTGCATAACGTGTACAAAATTTACGGCGACTTAAAAGCGCTCGACAATATCAATCTTACCGTCAACACGGGCGAGTGGGTGGCGATAATGGGGCCTTCGGGCTCGGGTAAGTCGACCATGATGAACATTATCGGCTGTATGGATAAGCCGACGAAAGGCAACGTCCTTCTCGATGGCAGGGATATCGCCAAGGAAAGCGAGAAAAACCTTACGGCCATACGCCGCGATAAGATAGGGCTTATCTTTCAGCAATTCCATCTCGTGCCGTATATGAGCGCGGTGGAAAACGTGATGCTGTCGCAGTATTACCACAGCATGCCCGATGAAAAGGAAGCTCTCGAAGCGCTCGAACGCGTAGGGCTTGCCGAACGCGCCAAACACCTTCCGAGCCAGCTTTCGGGCGGCGAACAGCAAAGGGTTTGCGTTGCGCGCGCGCTCATAAATCACCCCGAGATAATTCTCGCCGACGAGCCTACGGGCAACCTTGACGAAGCCAACGAAAACATCGTTATCGACCTTTTCCATAAGCTTCACGAAGAAGGCACTACGCTTATCGTCGTCACGCACGATCCGGAAGTCGGGGAAGTCGCTCAAAGAATGATCCGCCTTGAACACGGCAGGATAATTTCAGACGTAAAGAACGAAAAATTCGGTCAATAG
>CACXHH010000212.1 GCA_902767455.1 uncultured Eubacteriales bacterium | reverse complement strand
CGATGCCGCAGCTCGTTTTGCAAGCCGACTGGCAAGAAGTCTGGCATTCGCCGCAACCGCCCTTCTTGGCGCTTTCGCAAAGATTTCTCGTAGTAAGCGTTTTGATACGTTTCATTGTGAACCTCCGAAAAGAAATTGTATTTTTATTATATTTTATCACTTATTCACGCGCGTGTCAATGATTTGACGTGATAATACCCGTTTTTTTATAGATAGGGTAACGCCGCGCCGCGCTCAAACGTTCTTTTTGAAGCGAACGGTAAAGGTCGAGCCTTCGCCGAGCTTGCTTTGAACTTCTACCAAGCAGTCGAGTATACGCGATATTTCCTTGACGAACGACAGCCCGAGCCCGAGCCCGTTGCCGACCGTGCGGCTCTTATCCGCCTGATACATACGCTCGTAAATGTGCTTTAAAGTTTCTTCGTCCATACCGATACCGTTGTCCGAAACTTCAAGTACGGCGGCGGTGTCGGTATCGAAAACTCTGACTTTGACATTTCCGCCTTCCTTGTTGTACTTCACGGCGTTGTCGATAAGGTTGGTGACAAGTCGTATAAAGAGCGTTTCGTTGGTATTTACGACCACGCCCGATTTTATATCCGTTTCGACGGTAACGCCGTTTTCGGGAAGCACGCTGTCGGCTATCTCCTGCGTAAGCGTCGAAATATCAACGTTGGCAAGAGTTACGTTTTCCATACCCGCCACGCGTGAAAAATCGAGAAGCTGGCGCACCATCACCGTCAAACGCTTGGTCTGCGTGTAAATGGTTTCGAGCGACTTGTTCTTGTCCTCAGCGCTTTCAAGGTCGTTGAGCGCGAACTCACTCTCCGCAAGAAGCACCGTGAGCGGCGAACGAAGTTCGTGCGAAACGTCGGAAGTAAACCGCTCCTGATCTTTTACAATCCTTTCGACGCGTTCAAGCATTCGGTTGTAAGCTTTGGAAAGGTTTTTGATATCGGGATCGTTGCTTTCTATTTCAAGACGGCGGCTGAGATCGGAAGAGTTTTCCACGCTGTCAAGCTCGACTGCCATATCGCGTATAGGCTGCGTGGCTTTTTTGAGCGAATAGTATGAAAAAACCAGCCCTATAAGCGCAAGAAGCCCCGTTACGGCGCAAGCTATTATCAACAGCGTATCCGTCGGACCGCCTACCACTTCTATCTCGCCTTTTACTACGTAAACGGTACCGTCGGTAAGCGTTACCGAGCACTCGTAAAACAGTAAGTCGTCACCCGAAAACATTTCGTGACGTATACCGTTAGGCTCGTTTTGCGGCGGCTCGTCACCGACGGGTTTTGCCGTCGGTTGAGACTGTTCGCCGTTTGACGGCGGCGCCTTGTCGTCGAACGGGGCAGGCTCGCGTTTTCCGTGCATTACGTTACCCGCAACGAAAGTCCCGTCGGGGGTGAAAACGGCGATGCTCACACCGTCGGTATAAAAGTTCATCGACGAAAAATCTCCGTTTAACGAAACGATCTCTTTCGCCTTATCGTCGACCGCGGTTTTAAGACGGTCACGCATTTCGCGCGATACGACCACCCGCCCCGTAAGAACGAGACTGGTAATTAAAATTGCCGTTATCGAAATAACGAAAACGGCATTTATCAAAAAGTGTTTTTTTCTTAAAGTCATAGGCGCTGTACCGTCTTTATATGCGGAATAAAAATCAATCCCTGATGGTGTAGCCGACGCCGCGTATCGTATCGATAAGCTTGACGTCGAACCCGTCGTTTATCTTTTTGCGTAAGAAGTTTATGTATACGGCGATTGTGTTCGATTCGGTTTCGTCGTTCCAGCCGTAAAGCCTGTCGGCAATACGTTCTTTGGATAAAACGATGTTTTTGTTCTGAACGAGAAGCAGAAGAAGATCGAATTCCTTTTTGGAAAGAACTATCTGTTTTCCGCCGCGTTCCACGTTGTGAGTTAAAGCGTTTACGACCAGATCGCCTGCCACGTAACAGTTTTCGTGAGCGCCGTAGCGGCGACGGGTGAGAAGCCTTATGCGCGCGAGCAGTTCGTTGAACTCGAAGGGCTTGACCATATAGTCGTCCGCGCCCATATCGAGCCCTGCCACTATATCGTTGGAACTGTCCTTTGCGGTAAGAAAGAGTACCGGAACGTCGTTCTTGCGATCGCGTATAGAGCGAAGAAGTTCGTAACCGTCCATTTTCGGCATCATGATATCTGAAATAACGATATCGAAGTTGTCGTCGGAAACGGCGTCAAGTGCGTCGCGCCCGTTGGTTACGACCATTACGTCGTACCCCGAAAATTGAAGGCGCTTTTTCAAAACGGTGCTGATAGCTACGTCGTCCTCTGCAAGTAAAATTTTCATTGTGCGTATCCTCCGTAATGACTTGTTGTCGTTATAATATTAACACTTGTTTTTTAAAAACATATTAAATAATAAACGTTAAAAATAATATTGTTATTATTATTTTATAAAAAAGGCGGTATATTTTACCCCTTAAAATTCAGCGGCGAACGAAAACTGTTCGCCGCTGACAGACTTTTCAGCAAAATGTTGTATTATTCGATAAACACGATATAACACTTGTTTCCGATAGAGATATAGCTCTTTATCCCGCTGACTTTACCTAAAAGTTCATTGATCTCACGTACGGTAGAATTCTTGAATTCGAGCGCGGAACCGCCTATCGATTTGACGTGAGCGACGAGCTTTTTAAGGTCGTCGGCTATCTTGACGTTTCGGGTAAGCTCCGTTCCGTAAATCGTCACGTCGTAATACGTCATCGGCCCGAACGAAGCCACGTCGACGACGCCTTCTTCAAGCGAGCTGCCGGAAATCGACGCGCTTTCTCTATGCCCGCTCACGTAGAGATTTACTTCGTCGACCATAAAGTTATTGTGGTAAACGTAAGTCACTTCGGACGCCGTGGTGGTTGACCACGTTGCGTCTACGCCGTACCAACTTCCGTAAAGTTTGACTTTGTTCCATGCGTGACCGCCTATCGCGCCGCCCGCTTCGCTGAACCCGATTATCTCTTCGCTTTCGATGCCTTCGATAAGGCAGAGCAAGCGGAACGCCCCGGCGATGCCGTCACACACGGCGATACGGTTTACAAGCGCGCCGTAGGTCGTGAAACAGCTGTACTTGCCTATCCCTTTGGTGTTGGAAAGAGAAGCGACTTCATAGTCGTAAGTTATCATTTCGGCAAGGAAGTCGTAGATGGCGGTGACCTTCTGGAAATCGTCCATATCGTCGGCAACGTACCTGCGAAGCACGTTTTTGGCTTCGGTATACACTTCGTAAGCCATCGTGTCGTGAGCGCCGAACGACGGTCTTACCCCGTAAGCAAGGTTTTCAAGCTCGTATATGGAACGTATCTCCTGCGTGCGGGTATATTTTTCTATAGCGAAATCGTCGAAGTTCGCGTCCCTTTCCTGCGTGGCGAGCCCGAGAGCGAGCGCGGAAGATATTTCAGTCTTCTCTTGCGCGGGAGCTACCGTGTTGAGCTGTTTGGTAACGAAGTAGAAAGTGACCTTTTCAACGCCCGAAGCGGTGTTGAAGTTATACGAATAGCTCGGGCTGTAAGGTACGCCTTTCGTATCGAAAATGTAGTTTTCGTAATACTGTTGATTAGCTGAGAAAGCGCTTCTGAACTGCTGTTCGATATAGAAGGACATCGTGGCTTCGCCGCCTTCGTTTCCCGTAGAAGAAGTGCGGTTATCTTCGTTTACGGCGTAGACGAAAGCAAAGTATTCCATTATCGCGCCGAACTCGTTTTCGTCTTCGATAACGTAATCGTAAGTCGTTCCGTTATATTCAAAGGTCGATTGATAATACGTGGCGATAGTCGCGGTGTAGTATTTCGTTATGGAAACGCTGTCGGAAGTATCGTCCACACGCCTTACCGTAACGGTATTCGTGCGGGTTTTGGAATAATCCGTAAGCACCATGCCGCTATGGCACTCGGTGTAAGTCGCCGCGGAGTTGAGCCTGTATTCGTAGTTATATCCTTTTGTTTCGTTGAAGAGAAGAACTACTTCGGGATAGCTTACGTCGTAGTCGAGCTTGACGTACGAAAGCTTGTCGCCCGCGCCCGAAACGGTGACGATGAAATTGACCGCGCCGTCGGATATCGCCGAGAAGAGATAGCTTCCATCGCCGAAACCGTCGAGATAATCGCTAGATATCGTCGTACCGCTTGCGGCGGTGTATGAGTAGTCGTCGCTCGAAATGGAATTACCGAAAATGCGGGTGTACTGATCGCTCGAAACTTTAAGAGCGCTTCCGCCGATAGTATAGTCGAAGGAAGGAAGTTCTTCGTAGACGGCGAGAAGGTTAAGGTTTGACGTCGGCATATCGAAAGACAGCTCGGGATCGTAAGAGAAATGGAACCAAACGCCGCCCTTTACGTACACCCAGTGAGAGAACACGCCGCCGTACGTTACCGCGGGAACGCTGAGCGTTACGTTTTCGCCCGCCAAAACCTTGGTACCGCTCGAACGGTTACCGACGACAGACGCGCGCACGTCGCCGCTGACGGCGTAAGTCAGAACGCGGTTTTCGTCCGAATACCAACCCGCGTAAAGCGTAAGATCTTCCGCAGGCATGGTCGTAAACGTGAACTCATGCCGGCAAGCTTCGTCGGTATACCAACCGAGAAAATCGCAGTTGAGTTTTTCGGGATCGTCGGGGGCGGTGATGGTTGCGCCGTAAGCCGCCGTCATGGGAGAAACTTCGCTTCCGCCGAGAGTGTTGAACGTTATAGTGTATTCTTTTACGGTGAAATTAGCGTAAAGCTCGTAATTTTTATGCGTGCCCTTGGGGATAGTCAACTGTTTTACGGGTTTAGTCACGCTGTCGTAAGTAAATCCGCTGAACTCGTAACCGTCGCGCTCGGGAGCGGG
>CACXHH010000211.1 GCA_902767455.1 uncultured Eubacteriales bacterium | reverse complement strand
TTATTGACTTACCGATGACGATAGGCTCCGTTCAGGTAGCCGTGAGCGTTTTCGAGAGCGGCGATAAAGCTTATAAAATCAGCTTCAGAAGCAAAGGCGTAAACGTCAACGAAGTCGCTTCGACCTTTGGCGGCGGCGGGCACGTGCGCGCGAGCGGCGCGATGATAAAAGGCTTTTACGAAGACGTAGTCGATAAACTCGTCTTTACCGTCGGAAACTACCTTGACTAAAAAGCTTTTTCAGTTTTGACTAAGTTGCTTTACACTTGATAATGCCGCATAAAAAGCGGCTTTTTTAAGGTTTTTATGCTTGGATTCATCAATATCGACAAAGACAGCGGGGTATCTTCCGCACTCGTCGTCAATAAAATAAAAAAAGCCTTGAAAGTCAAATGCGGACACATGGGCACGCTCGATCCGCTCGCTTCGGGAGTCCTTCCGATAGCGCTCGGTCAGGCTACGCGTATGTTCGATATCCTTCTCGAAAAGGAAAAAACTTACCTTGCCGATTTCGATTTTTCATACACCACTCCGTCACTCGATCTCGAAACGGAGCCGTCGCAAAGATCGCCGTTTATCCCTTCGCTTGCGGAAATTCAATCGGTTATCGCCGATATGACGGGTGAGATCGACCAGATCCCGCCTAAATATTCGGCAAAATCTGTTGACGGAAGCAGAAGTTACAAGCTGGCAAGGCGCGGCGTTGAAGTCGAGTTGCCGCCCAAGAGAATAACCGTCCGTTCGATTCGTGTGACCGATACGCTTTCGGAAGGCAAATACCGCTTCGAGATAATATGTTCTTCCGGTACTTATATCCGTTCCATCGTTCGTGACATTGCCGAAAAGTTAGGCGTTTGCGGAGTTATGACAAATCTTATAAGAACGGCGAGCGGTAAATTTACTATAGAAAATTCCGTTTCTTTGGCTGAATTTTTAGCCGCCGAAAATAAGCAGAAGTTTATAAGCTCGCCGCAGGACGCCGTTGATTATCCCGAAATTTCTCTCTCGGCGCTCTCCGCGAAAAGACTTCTCGACGGGCTTTACGACGAGTTCGACTTTTCCGACGGAACTTATAAAGTCTTTTGCGAAGGAAGTTTTCTCGGGATAGGCTGCGTCGAAAGCCGACTTTTGAAAATGAAGGCTTATATCAGGGATCTATGAAAACCGTATCTTTTTTCAATAAGACGAACGTTCCTTCCGTCGTGGCGTTAGGTCGTTTTGACGGGCTTCATCTCGGGCATCAGCGAATAATCAATTCCGCAAAAAAGCTCGCTGTGGAGAATAACGCGCAAGTCGTCTTATTCACAATAAAAAAACGCCCGCAAGCGTATTCGGCTATTCTTTCTTTTGAAGAATTAACCGAAAAAGCCGCAAAATACGGCGTAAATATCGTTTTGTACGCTCAGGAGTGCGAGCAATTCTTTTCGACGGATAAAGACGAGTTTCTAAAAATCTTGTTTGAAAATCACGACGTGAAGGGACTGTCTTTCGGAAGCGACTACACTTTCGGCAAAGACCGCGGCGGTACCGCGGACTATCTTGCCGATTTCTGTAATCGGAACGGCGTTCCTTTCGCAAAGGAAGAACTGCTTGAACTTGACGGTGAAAAAGTTTCTTCGTCGCTTATAAAAGACTTACTCTCTCACGGCGAAGTAAAGAAGGCGAACGAACTTTTGGGCGAGAGTTATTTTACGAAAGGAAAAGTCGTTCACGGCCGCGCTGTCGGCAGAAAACTCGGCTTCCCGACGCTCAATATCGTTCCCGATAACGTAAAAATGCCCATAAAAGAAGGCGTTTATAAGACTTGCGTCGTAATATCCGACAAAAGATATAAGGCGCTGACGAGCGTCGGAACGGCTCCGAGCTTCGGTAAGAACGAGCTTACGACGGAGAGTTTTCTTCTCGGTTTTCACGAAGAAGTTTACGACGATATAATCACAGTCGAATACGAAGATTTTATCCGCGATAATTACGTTTTTACAGATATAGAGCAATTGAAAAGACAAATAACGAAGGATTTGAAAGTTTATGATTAAATTCGGACCGAGCGGCGCTCCCGACAGGTTTTACGCCGAAGGATTCAAACACACCGAACAGATGCCCAAATGGGTAAAAGACAACGGACTCGATTGCTTTGAGTATTCTTTCGGTCGCGGCGTAAATTTAAGCGAAGCGAAAGCCGTCGCCATTTGCGAAGCGTTCAAAGCGGAAGGGATAGAGATAAGCGTTCACGCCCCGTATTTTATCAATTTCGCTACTCCCGAAGACGAAAAGGCGATAAACTCCTTTAATTACGTTTTTAATTCCGCCGTAACGGGGCGAGCTATGGGCGGCTCGAGAGTCGTTTTCCATCCCGCTTCGCAAGGAAAAGATACGCGTGAAGTTGCCGTTGCGAGAACTTTCGACAGACTCAAAGAATTGAAGGTGCTTATCGAAGAACACGGATTGACCGATATTAAATTTTGCCCGGAAACGATGGGCAAACTTGCGCAGATAGGCACGATAGAAGAAATAACCGACTTTTGTACTCTTGCCGATTTTTACTATCCTTGCGTAGATTTCGGTCACGTCAACGCAAGAGAACAGGGCAGTTTAAAAACCAAGGAAGATTATCTCACACGGCTTAATTATATGATAAATAAGCTCGGTTTCGAGAAAGTGCGAGATATGCACGTACACTTTTCAAAGATAGAATACTCGGCGAAAGGCGAAGTCCGTCATTTGACTTTTGAAGATACGAAATACGGACCCGAACCGCTTCCGTTTATTCAGGCTATCGAGCAATTAAAGCTTGAACCGTATATCGTGAGCGAGTCTGACGGAACGCAGGCCGACGACGCGTTATTTATGAAAAATCTCTATTATGCGTCGCATAATAACTTGTAAAAATCATTTTATAATCAACGATTTTAAATATTTTTACGTTTAAATGTAAAAAGTGCTTTCGGGCATAAAAATATCGCCGTGGCGACAAACGCCACGGCGATTTTTTAAGTTTTGGTAGGGCTTAATACATTCCGCCCATGCCGCCGCCTTGCGGAACGGGCGGCTCCAGTGCGGGTATATCCGTAACAAGGCTTTCGGTCGTTAAGAGCGTAGCGGCGATAGAAGCGGAGTTCTGAAGCGCGCTTCTCGTGACCTTGGTAGGATCGATTATGCCGGAAGCTACCATATCGGTATATTCGTTGGTCAAGAAGTTGAAACCGTAATTTGCCTTCTTGGAGCTGACGATCTTATCAAGTATGACCGCGCCGTCAAGACCTGCGTTTTTAGCTATCTGTCTGATAGGTTCTTCGATAGCTCTTGCAACTATTTCGGCGCCGGTCTTTTCGTCACCTTTCAAAGAAGAAGCGAGTTTTCTTACCGCGGGGATAGCCGCAAGAAGGGCGACGCCGCCACCGGGCACGATACCTTCTTCGACCGCTGCTTTCGTTGCGGCGAGAGCGTCTTCTATTCTCATCTTCTTTTCCTTCATTTCGACTTCTGTAGCCGCGCCAACGTTGATAACGCCTACGCCGCCGGCAAGTTTGGCAAGTCTTTCCTGAAGTTTTTCTCTGTCGTAATCGGAAGTCGTTTCGGCTATCTGCGCTCTTATAGCTGCGATACGCGCAGCGATGGCTTCGGAATCCCCTGCGCCGTCAACGATAGTCGTGTTGTCTTTGTCGACTTTGACCTGTTGAGCGTGACCGAGCATATCCATAGTGAAGTCTTTGAAGTCGATGCCGAGATCGGAAGAAATAACCTGACCGCCCGTCAATACGGCGATATCTTCGAGCATTGCTTTCCTTCTGTCGCCAAAGCCGGGGGCTTTTACGGCAACGCTGTTGAAGATGCCTTTGAGTTTGTTTACTACGAGAGCGGCGAGAGCGTCGCCTTCAATGTCTTCGGCTATTATCAAAAGCTTCATACCCTGTTGGGCGATAGGCTCGATTATCGGCAAAATTTCCTGAATAGAAGAGATCTTTTTGTCGGTGATAAGGATAGCGGGGGAGTCGAGAACGGCTTCCATTTTATCGGTGTTGGTCACCATATACGCGGAAGCGTAGCCGCGGTCGAACTGCATACCGTCAACGGTGGTAAGTTCGGTTTTCATGGTCTTGCTTTCCTGAATGGTTATAACGCCGTCTTTACCGACTTTTTCCATAGCGTCGGAAATAAGCGTGCCGATCTCTTCGTCGCCTGCGGAAATAGAAGCTACCTGAGCGATAGCCTTCTTTCCGTCAACGCCCTTTGAAAGTCCTTTAAGGTTTTCTACGGCAACGTCAACAGCCTTCATGATGCCTTTTTTAAGGATCATCGGGTTGGCGCCTGCGGCAAGGTTTTTAAGCCCTTCGCGTATCATAGCCTGGGCGAGAACGACGGCGGTAGTCGTACCGTCGCCGGCAACGTCGTTGGTCTTGGTGGAAACTTCTTTTACGAGTTGAGCGCCCATGTTTTCAAACGGGTCTTCAAGCTCTATTTCCTTGGCGATTGTAACGCCGTCGTTAGTGACGAGCGGCGCGCCGTATTTTTTATCGAGAACTACGTTTCTTCCTTTCGGTCCCAACGTGATCTTAACGGTATCCGCAAGCGCATTTACGCCCGTTTCAAGGGCTTTTCTTGCTTCTTCACCTGTTTTAATCTGTTTAGCCATAATAAAATCTCCTTATATCTTAATTATAATTCAACGATTGCGAGAATATCGCTCTGACGGATGATCGTGAACTCCTTTCCGTCTACTTTGAAATCGCTACCCGAATATTTCGAGTAAAGCACCACGTCACCGACTTTGACCTGCATCGTAACTTCTTTGCCGTCTATAACTCCGCCGGGACCGACTGCCACGACTTTAGCCGTTTCCTGTTTTTCCTGCGCGCTCGAAGGAAGGATAAAACCGCTCTTGGTCGTTTCTTCCTTGCCCGTAGCTTCAACTACTACCTTATCAAACAAAGGTTTAATATTCATTTTATGCCTCCTGACACGTTATTTTTTAAAAATTAGCACTCGACTTATCCGATTGCTAACTCTATTATAATACATTTTATCCTTTTGTCAATACAATTAGGACGATTTTCTCGAATTTTTTTTGAAAAATTTGTCAAATCAAAAAAAATAAAGGCAAGTAATTCAAAACGTCCTCTTTGCTGTTGCAAAACTTGCAACGTTATGATAAAATATATAAAAAAATCGGCGTAGCGCGAACACCTTTGTTCTTTCGATATTCACTGCGCAACCACCGAAAAGGCAATTCTATATGGATAAATGGGATAAAAGGTTTGTTGAACTATCTAAAGTCGTGGGCGGATGGTCAAGCTGTTTTCAGGAAAACCGCCACGTCGGCGCTATTATCGTAAAAAACAAACGCGTGCTCACCACCGGATATAACGGCGCTCCGAGCGGTGTTAAAAGCTGCGTCGAAAAGGGCGAATGTTTAAGGCGTAAACTCAATATTCCGAGCGGCACGCGCCACGAACTTTGTTTCGCCGTTCACGCCGAGCAAAACGCGATTTGTCAGGCGGCGAAACTCGGCGTATCTTTGGAAGGCGCCACGCTCTATTGTACGCACCAACCTTGCACGATATGTTGCCGTATGATCATCAACTCGGGCATTACGCGCGTAGTTTACGTCGAGGGCTATCCGGACGATTTTTCCGTTCAGCTCTTCAAGGAAGCGGGAATCGAACTCGTAAAATACGAAGAATAATTTACGTTTTTATATAAAACGATTCTTTCGGTTTTAACGCAAACGCCTGAAGGCGCGAAAAGCGAATAAATACATAAAAAGGACGACACTCATAAGATGAAACCTATCGTTACTTTAAACACCAACAGAGGCGTTATCAAACTCGAACTTTACCCCGAGATCGCGCCGAACACGGTCAACAATTTCATTTCGCTCGTAAAAAAGGGTTTTTATGACGGCGTGATATTCCATCGCGTTATCGAAGGCTTTATGATACAGGGCGGCGATCCGAAAGGTATCGGAACGGGCGGGCCGGGGTATTCGATCAAAGGCGAATTCTACTCGAACGGTTTTAAAAAGAACGATCTTAAGCACGAACGCGGCGTTATCTCCATGGCGAGAAGCATGATGCCTGATTCCGCAGGTTCCCAGTTTTTCATTATGCACGCAACTTCTCCGCATCTCGACGGCGAATACGCGGCTTTCGGTAAAGTTATCGAAGGTATCGAAGTCGTCGACGCGATAGCTTGCGTTCCCACCGACTATTCGGATAAGCCTCTCGAACGTCAATATATTGAAACGGCTACGGTGGAAACTTTCGGCGAAGACTACCCCGAACCGCAAAAGGCTTGAAAATCGAAATCGTAAATCCGCCGTGTATGCGGCGATAACAAAACGCGCTCGTTTTTCATAGAATACTCGGGGTGCGTTTAAATTTGATTTCCGATTTTCATAACGATTTTCCTACTTGTTCACGCTTTTTAAGGCTACTCGAAAGATATTCGCAAGGAAGAAACGAGATAGTCGGCGCCGTTTTTAAGGGCGACCGCTCGTACGAAACGTGCTATTCGGCGGCGAAAAAGCTCGCCGAAGCTGAAAGCGGAAACGTCTTTCTTGCTTACGAAGATTTTTTTTATTTTTTTAGCTTTAAAAAACTTGAAAAATTGCTCGATTTCAATCCCGTGTACGTTACGCTTACCTGGAACGGAGAAAACGCTCTCGGCGGCGGCGCGGGCTGCGACGAGCCTTTGACAAAACGCGGGAAAGAAGTGATAAAACTTCTCAACGAAAGAAAGGTCGCCGTCGATCTTGCTCATCTTGGAAACGCTTCTTTTTACGAAGCTTACGAGCTTGCCGATACCGTAGTGTGTTCTCACACGGCTTTTTCTCCGATAAACGAGCATAAGCGCAATCTCGACGACGACAAACTCTCCCTTCTGAACGCAAGACGCGCTCTCGTTGGGCTTGCGTTTTATCCGTATTTTCTTAACGGAACTTCCCATTCGACGGTTGAAGACGTCTACCGCCATATAGACTTCTTTGTCGATAAATTCGGCGACGAAACCTTATGTATCGGGAGCGATTTTTTCGGTTGCGAAGTCTATCCCGAGCGCATGCACGACTATTCGTGCGAAGCCGTTTTGAGAAAAAAACTGTATTCCGCGGGCTATTCCCTTGGCTCCGTCGATAAAATACTTTATAAAAATCTTTCGCGCTTTCTTGCGTTAAAGAGTTGATAAGTAAATTCGTCGCCACATACGTCCTTTCGTTTGCGGCGAGAAGGTTGAGATACCCCCCTGACTTATATGCGCGTATATATTATATATAATATGAAAGCAAACGCGCAAATCGAATAAACTACGTCGGTGCCCTTTTGAGCCCGTAAGGAGAAACTATGAATTACAAGACGTTATACGAACAATGGCTTTCAAATCCCGAAATGACCGCCGCGGGCGCCGAAGAATTGCGTTCGATAAGCGGCGACGAAAAGGCGATCGAATACCGCTTCGGAGCGGAACTCAAATTCGGTACCGCAGGCATGCGCGGAATAATCGGCATGGGTACGAACATGATGAACGAGTTCACCGTCAAAAGAGCGACGAAGGGGCTTTCCGAATATATCAAATCAATGGGCGCTCACGCGCAGGCAAGGGGCGTCGCTATTTCTTACGACACCCGCCGCATGAGCGAAAAGTTTGCGTGCGCCGCCGCGGGCGTTCTTCTCAAAAACGGAATAAAAGTCTATATCTACGAGAACGGCAGACCCGTTCCCATGCTCAGCTACGCCGTGAGAAAGCTCGGCTGTATCGCCGGCATAATGATAACCGCCAGCCACAATCCGAAGGAATACAACGGCTATAAAGTGTACGGCGAAGACGGGGCGCAGATGTCACCCGAAGCTACCGCCGTGGTAGTCGCGAACATTTCTTCCGTCACCGACTATTTTTCCGTCGAAGGCTTGGAAATTGAAAGTTCCGCGAAAGCAGATAAGGCGGGCGCCGTCGTCATCGGAAAAAAATTCGAGCAGGACTATTATAAAGAACTTTACAAACTCTGTCTGTCACCCGAAGCCGTCAAAGCCGAAGGCAAGCATATAAAACTCGTCTATACCCCCGTTCACGGTACGGGTTACGTTCCCGTGACGACCGTTCTTAACAAACTCGGCATCAAAGCCACCGTCGTCGAAGAGCAAACGGCTCCCGATACGGAGTTTTCG
>CACXHH010000210.1 GCA_902767455.1 uncultured Eubacteriales bacterium | reverse complement strand
CGTTCTTTACAAAGACGAAGTGCCAGGTTACGATCTGAACCCCGGCAACTACTACGTTCAGGTGGGCGACCGCTCCGGCAACGTGGCGACTTATACGCTCTTGCTTTCAAATTCGTCGCTTGAAGTTTCCATCGCCGAAAACGAAGCCAAAACTGCGGTCGTGGTGAGAGTTCTCAACCGCGAAGAAAGCGAGATCTACGCGTACGAACTGTATCTTAACGAAGAACTTTTGACTAACGAGTACAGCGAAACGAGATCGTTCAGGGATCCCGGCATATACAGGATATACGTGTCCGACATATACGGCAATTCCGTAACGGTATCGGCAAATCACGAAAGTCGGTCGCCGAAAATAACATGGTATTATCTTAACGACCTTGACGGTTATTCTAAATACGACGAAACGCGCATTTCCAAGATGATAGTTTCGGACGACGCCAACAATTCGAGAGTTTCAAACGTATATACGTCTACTCTGATACGCATGGTGTTCGATCTCAATTACGGCGACGGCGCGATAAAGTTCGAGATGCTCGATATAGACCAAGGCTTATACACGTATACGGAATCAACGGGCATTCTGTCCGTAAACGCGCTCGTTAGCTGGCGTTTGAGAGTGTGGTTTGAAAACCATCCCGAAAACGATCATATTTACGCTTGCAGCCTTGACACCGAAGCTCCCACCTTCGACGCTTCGTTTATGGGCAAGGTGTTCTCCTTCCCGTATTCGCCTGAAAACCTCGACGGGGAAGAACTTGAAGCTCTCGGCGTAGGAACGCAGATAATTCCGCGCGACGTAAGATACGCCGCCGACGGCAAGACGGCTACCTATACTTTCTTTAACGGAAGCGTTATCGACGGCAATCATATAAGCATAAAGCTGTTCGATCAGTCGGGCGTTAAGTCGTATACCGTCACGAGAAACGGTCAGGAAGTACCGATGTCGCTCGACGTAAACGGCGCGCTTCTGATCAACAGCAACGGCTCTTACGTCATCACGGCTACAGACTTGCTGGGCAACGTATCGACTTTTTCGTTCGTAAACACGAAAGAGCCCGTTGCCGCCGCGACGATGGGGGACGAGCCGCTTGAAGACGGAAACCGCGCTTACGGGCACGAACAGTTCGTTATCACCGCAAAATATAACGGCGACGTCGCTTTTCTTTTGGAAACTTCAAACGGCGAAAAAGCTCATTACGTTTTCAACTTCGACGGCAACGCCGTAACTTACGGCAGCTATTTCGTAGGTATTGAAACGAACGACGAAGACGCTCAGGGCGTAACGTATATCGTCGTATTTTCCACCGCCAACGGCTTTTCGCTTTCGCTTGGCGACGATAACGTGAGAACGGACAGATGGTATACGGTGCTCGAAAACGAGTATTACGTCCTGTCAGTTAAGTTCGATTCCGATTTGCGCGCCGTGTACGGGGTGGAAAGTAAAGCCGGCGAAACCCTCGTGAAAGTTCTCGCTTCCGTCGGCAACGACAAGCTCCCCGGCTACTACGAAGTCGAAATTTCAAAAACCGCAACGGATATTACCGTTTACGCGGACGGATACGAAGTAGAGATCGTAGAGAACGCCGAATACACTTACGTCGCCGGAACGCTTACTATTGAAGAAAGGGGTATTTCAGGCAAATATCCCATGGTAGAGAGCGTTAAAGTCGCTTTCTCCGAAACTCCTTCCTTCGACGGTTTTAAAGAAGTTTACAAGGCTGTACGCGCGTCGGATTACGTGTGGGATACTGATTTCAAAGGCTTTGAAGGCAAGGATGACGGCTACTATCGTATTATCGTCCGCAACGTTTTCGGCAACGAAACGACGTATACCGTCTGCAAGGTCAAATCGTTCACGACTATCGTCACGGCAAGATACGACGACGGAGCTTACAACGTTTACGAACAGAACGACGTAAGAACGATCAGGTCGAATAAAGAGATAAGCCTGCTCGTGTTGAGCGATAACGCGCGCTTCGTCGTCAACGGCGTTGAATACGACGGTATAAAGACGAGAACGTCTGCCGAACTTATTCTCGATATGACGGGAACTTACGACGTAAGAGTCGTAGTGGCAAACGGGCTGTATCAGGAATTTACCTTCGAGATAGGCGCCGATTACGAATTTGCCTTCCGCGAAGAGTGGCTCACGGGATATAACGAGAACGCGCTCTTAAAAGACAACGGCTATACCAACAGACGCTTGTCCGTAGAACTTATCGACGAAGTCAAATACGTCGACGTAGTTTATAACGGCGAACTTAAAACAGTCGTGTACGACAGCCTTTCCGAAGAGCTCGTCACGGCGCCCGAGCTTTTAAGCGAAGCCGTAGGCAAAAGCGGCAACGGCGTGTACGTAGTAAATTTCAGGGACAAGTACGGCGACGTCGTTTCAAAGACGATACATTTCAGCGTATTCCCTTCCATAGCCCTTTCGAGAAAGACGCTCGCTTCGCAAAACGAGTGGGAAAGCTATTCCTTGGAGCGTTCAATCGTCGGGATATACTCTAATTATCAGGTAAAGTTCGAAACGACGAGCTCGCGTTACGAGTTCAGGATAAACGGCAACGACGTAAGCCTTGACGAGCCTAAAATACTCGAATTCGGCAACACGAGCGGCAACGGCGCTTTTGAATACAATATAGAGTTTATCGACGAATACGGCAACGGTCTGTACACGCGCGTGATACTTATGCGAGCCGACGTCGTGATCGATAAGCCGAAGATGAAAGAAGTGTTCGTAAACGACGTGAGATACACCAAAGACAACGTCGCGATAACTTTCGGTTCCTCGTATATGGCGAGCGTAAGCATCAACGGCGCCGACGCGGTAAAATACGAGTCGGGCAAGGTCTTTTACAGGGACGGCAACTATAAGTTCACCGTCGACGATATAGCCGGCAACAGACTTGAATATTCTATCGTCCACAAGAGCGTGAACGACTTTACGCTCACCGACAGAACGACCGACCGCCCAGTGCTTATGGGAAGCGTTATAAACAACTCGTCCGTCGTTTTCAGAGCTAATGACGATTCTATCGTCACTACGCTCGTCAGAAACGGCGTAGCGCTCAAAGATTACGACGGCAACGTATTTACGACGACCGGGCATTACGAGATGCTTATAGAAGACTCCGTCGGCAATCGCTCTTACGCGGAATTCTATCTTATCAACAATTCTCTCGGCAAGTTCGAGTACACCGCGCCTTACGGCTACGAGATAAGCGAAGTGTGGATGACGGACGCTTACGGCAACGTTTCCGCAGTGGAAATTGACGATCGCGAAGAGCTTTTGCTCGATAAAAACGGCGATTACGTCGTGCTCGTGTCGGGTAAAGACGTTTCCGTTTCGTTCAGGTTTACGGTAACGATAGACAACGTTCCGCCTACGGCGACGCTCGTCGGCGTTGAAGACGGCGGAGTCACTGCGCGAAACGTTACGGTCAAAGGGCTGAAAGCGGGCGACAGCGTCGTAATATACAAAGACGGCGTGATTGCCGAGTCGATAGACGTTTCCGTTTCCACGGCAGTCCCCGAAATACAGTCGGGCGGCGAATATAAGATAGTCGTCACCAACGTTCAGGGCGTGTCGAAGGTATTTACTTTCACTCGGAAGAGAATAGCAAACACCGCAACGAGCATCTTCATAATCGTTCTTATAGCGATGGTCATTGCGGGTGTAATAGTCGGATTATTGTATCACACGATGCGAAAAACCGACGCGTGATAATCAAACGGGTATCAATACAGTAGAAAAAAAAAAACAAAAAAAGAAAAACCTTAAAAGGAGAAATGTTATGTATTCACTTTTATTAGCGGTAACCGAAAAGGACCTCAACCAGATCGTTAAGCCTTTACTCGACGTATTAGGCGTACTCGTTCCCGTATTGCTCGGCGTAGTCGGCTCGCTCGGCGCCGTATGGTGCATCGTGCTCGGCGTAAGATACGCCAAAGCCGACGATCCGCAGGAACACGAAAAAGCCAAAAACGGGCTCAAACACGCAATCGTCGGGTTCGTGTTGATATTCGTACTGCTCATCGCCGTACAGATCGCCGTTTCCATCTTCACCAACTGGTACAGAACTTACGATTATCCCGTTCTGTAAGATATCGGGCGAAAAATGAAACGTAACGGAAAAATCGCTCGGCGCGTGTTTGCCGCGGCGCTTGGTATCGCGTTGACGTTTTCTTTGACGGCTTGTATGGATCTGGGGTACTTTGAAACGGAAGAAAACTACAAAGCGTTTTACGATTCGATCGGAGATATCGAAGCGATATACGACGGCGGCGTTCACTCTTACGATCTTAAAGACTCGCTTTTCAATACCTATACGGTCGAAAATCTCGCGTGGGAAGACGACGAAGATAAAGTGGCGTACGAAGAGTACGTTTATATCGTCGTACCTTTCAAAAAGGATCTGACGATCGAAAGCGTAGCGCTTTTTATGGCGAGCGACGAAAAAGACGAGCTTGAAGTAAGCGCCTTTTACTTTCCCAACGGCTTCGAGCCGAATGAGATAAAGTTCAAGTCGTCGCCCGATACGAAGATTATCAAAGTCACGGAAAACGGCGTCGAAGTCGAAAAAGAAGCGCCGATCGAGTACGACGATCCCTTAAAAACGGAAAGGGCGGCGGGCGAGTTTTGCTACGTTTCAAGCGAATGGGGCAGTTTTCTTATGGAGGGTTTTTCTCAGCCCGGATATACGGACGGTTTCCTTCACGTCGAAGAAGGCGGTTCGTTGTATTTAAGGATAGAAAACAATTCCGGTCTTGAAAAAAATACGCAAAGCTGCAAGTTCAGTTTTATCAATCTGATGATAAGGGCAGTGTAAGGAGAAAAGTTAATGTTCAACTGGGTCTGGAACATATTATACGGAATATCGAAATCCATTTACAGGATCATCGATTTTTTGATGATGTGCGCAAATATGCTCTGCGGCATCGAACCCGTCAAATATCAAGGCGTAGAAACGGATTTTTTGACCTTTCTCTTGCAGAATAAAAACGTCAGCTACGGCTTTGTGGCGGCGGCGCTTATAGCGGTCGCGCTAACTATGCTGTTCGGCGTGGCGGCGCTTATCCGCGCCATAGTCAGCGAAAAGGCCAATATGACGCCCTCGCAAGTCGTTCTCAAGGTCGGAAAAACGCTTCTTACCTTCTTGCTTATACCTATCTGCATGTCGGTATTCGTGTATTTTACTAATATTCTGATGCAGGCGATATATTCGGCTACGCTCGGCGGAAGTACGGACGGTATAGGCAGGTTTTTAGCCGGCGCGTTCGGTCAGGACGCGTTAAGGAGCGGCGTGTCGGAAGATTTCTATCTCGATCCGTCGTTCAACTATTACAGCACGAGCAACGCAAGAAGCTATATGGATCTTACCGATTATGACTATTTCTTCAGTTGGGTAGGCGGGATATGTATAATGATAAGTCTGGGAACGGCGCTTTTGCAGTTTATCGACCGCGCTATCTCGATAGTGGTGCTGTTCATATTCTCGCCCATTTCCATCTCGACTGCCGTAGTTGACGACGGCGCTCATTTCAAGCTTTGGCGCGATCAGTTCATAGTCAAGTTTCTCATGGGTTACGGGTGTATCGTCGCGATAAATATCTACACGATCGTCATAGGCTCGATAACGAGCAACGGATTCGTGTTTTTCAGCAACAGCCTGCTCAATAACTTTATGAAGATACTTATCATCGTCGGCGGCTCGGTATCGATGCAGAGAATAATGTCCTTGATAGGCAATCTCATCTCTCAGGGCGCAGGCTCGAACGAACTCAGAGATACCGCCATCGCAGGCGCGCAAATGCGCGGTATTCTCGGCGGGGTCAAAAGCGGAGCGCTCTTGCCGTTCAAGGCTACGAGAGCGGCTACCAACTTCGTGAAAGACGCCAAGCAATTCGGCCTTGGAAGTACAATCGGTCAGCGCTTAGGCTTTAAGACCGATATGACCTACGGCAGAATGAGCAACGTTCAGATGGGGCAGAGAAGACAGCTTATGCGTGAAAGAGAAGCTATGCGCAGACAAAGCGACTCAACCTTCTTCGGCAATAACGGCGGCAAGGTCGAAAACGCCATCGAGGGCGATAACGGAGCCGGCAGAAGATACAGCGTCGGCGCGGGATCGAACGCAAACAACCAAATGGAAAGGAGTAACAGCAGCAGGGGCGCAAATATCGTCGATAACGCCATCAAAAACCTTAACGACCGTCGTGATATCGACGATTTAAGATGACGGAAAACAAGACGGGAGATAGAAAAATATGCGTATAATTCCAAGGACCGCAAAGGTCAAAATACAATTTTTCAAAGACGTTTCCATCGCCGATACTCTTATCGCCTTATTTGCGCTCGCGCTTTTGGTGCTTCTTGTAATATCAAATCTCGGCGTAGCCAAATTCGTTCTGATAGGCGTGGTCGCAGTCCTTACTATCGGGCTGTTTATTCCGTTTGAAGGTCAAAAATTTTATATGTTTTTGGTCAACTCGGTAAAGTACGTTTTTTCTACGAAAAAGTATACGAGAGACGCTTCCGGCACGCAGAACGATATCGATAATTTCATGCCCTTCAAAAACGTTCGCGACGGCTATATCGAATACGCCGAATATTTCGCGGGGGTTTTACAGATCGATCCGAAAGAGTTCAGCTTGCTGTCCGAATTCAGACAGAATCAGATAATCGACGACAACTTCGGCAAGATAATCCGCGAGATAGCCGACAAGACGAAAGCTTCTATCGTAAAGATAGACAGAAAACTTGATTTTTCCGCGTATATTGCCGACAAAAAAAAAAAAAAGGACGCGTTATACAACTTCTTT
>CACXHH010000209.1 GCA_902767455.1 uncultured Eubacteriales bacterium | reverse complement strand
GAAAGCCGTGGGGCAGTTGACGCCGAATTCTTCGGTATAAAGAACGCGGACGTTAAAGTTTATTCCGCGAGAGAAATCCTTCTTTTTGTCGGTGATAAAGACGATGTCGCCTTTTGCGGTATTAACGGACGCAGCAATCTCGTCAAGTATTATTTTGGTTTTTCCCGTCCCCTTCGGGCCGCATATCAAACGAATCATATAAATGATCCTCCCCATAAAAAGATAGTAATATTATAATACCTTATTTCAGCTCAACTTTCAAGGCTTTTTCGATAGTTTTGCCAAAATTGTGATAATTTTTTGTTTTTTCGCACGAAAATACCGACCGTGCGGGAATATCGGGTATTCCGTTTACTCTTCTGCACCGCTTAGTTTCGCTTCCCTGTCGGCTATCTGCAACGCTTCTACCATCTCGCCGATATCGCCCATGATGAAGTTTTCAAGGTTGTGGAGCGTTTTGCCTATTCTGTGATCGGTAACGCGGTCCTGCGGGAAGTTGTAAGTTCTTATCTTTTCGGAACGGTCGCCCGTGCCTACCTGATTTTTTCTGTTTTGCGAATACTCGTTCTGATACTTGGTGTTATAGTAATCGTACAGACGGCTCTTCATGACTCGCATTGCCTTTTCACGATTCTTTATCTGGCTTCGCTCGTCCTGACAGTTTACGACTATCCCCGTCGGGATATGCACCATTCTTATACACGACTCCGTCTTGTTGATGTGCTGACCGCCCGCGCCGCTGCTTCGGCAAGTTTCGATAATAAGGTCTTTTTCATCGATATTGACTTCTATGTCTTCGACTTCGGGAAGCACTGCGACCGTCGCCGTGGAAGTGTGTATTCTACCTTGCGATTCCGTTTCGGGAACGCGCTGGACTCTGTGTACGCCGCTCTCGAATTTGAGCTTCGAGTACACGCCTTTTCCGCTTACCGAGAAGGTGACTTCCTTGATGCCGCCGAGTTCGGTGTTGTTGGAGTCTATCTCTTCCGTCTTCCAACGGTTACGCTCGGCGTATTTAACGTACATTCTGTAAAGCTCGTAGGCAAACAACGCGGCTTCTTCACCGCCCGCGCCGGCGCGTATTTCGAGAATAACGTTCTTGTCGTCGTTGGGATCTTTCGGGATAAGCAATAGTTTAAGCTCGTCCGTGATGCCTTCGAGCTGTTTTTTACAGCTTAAAACTTCTTCTGTCAGAAGCTCCTTCATCTCGGGGTCCGTTTCGGTCTTTAACAGCTCTTCGGCGTCAGTCTTTTGCTTATCGACTTTTTTGTATTCAAGATACTTTTCGACCGTTTCTTCCATATCGGCTCTTTCCTTGGAGAGCTTCTTCCACTCTTCCATATCGGAAAGCGTAGCTCCGTCGGATAAAAGTTCGGTAAGCTTTTCGTAACGGGATAAAATACCTTCGAGTTTTGATAGCATTATTTATTTGACCGCCTTTATTATTCTGTCTTTTCCGTTCAGGTCTTTTACGGCTTCCACGGACGAAAAGCCCGTCAATAAGTCGATTATCGCGTCTTTTTGGTCGTAACCTATTTCAAGGAACAGCACGCCGTTTTCCTTTAAATGCGCGGGAGCGTTCTTAGCGATAACGCGGTAAAACACGAGCCCGTCATCACCGCCGTCGAGCGCTATTTTCGGCTCGAAGGAGAGTTCCTTTTCGAGATTCGGGATATCCGCCGTTCTCACGTAAGGCGGGTTGGAAATAATAACGTCGTATTCGCCTTCGACGTTCGCGAAAGCGTCGCTTTCGATCAAAGTGACGTCGGCTTCGTTTGCCGCAACGTTTTCGGCGGCTACGGCGAGCGCGTCTTTTGAAACATCGACCGCGTCGACGTGACAGCCCGAACGCTTGGAAACGGCTATCGCTATCGCGCCGCTTCCCGTGCACATATCGAGCACTTTACTGTCTTTATTTATGAATTTGAGAGCGTTTTCGACGAGCTCTTCCGTTTCGGGGCGCGGAATAAGCACGCGCTCGTCAACCTTTATCTCGTAGCCGTAAAAATCGGCATTGCCTACGACGTACCAAAGCGGCCTTCCGCTCAGACGCTCTTCGACCATGGCGTTTATCTTGTCGATTGTTTTTGCGGGGATCTTGTCCTCGGATTTAAGCTCGGAACGCTTTCTTCCCGTGCATACGGATACTATCCATTCGGCTTCGGCTAGCTCGGTTATCCCGCCTTTTTCAAGCCTTGCATAAACATCTTCGACGAGCTTGTCAAGCGGCGTGGAAAGCACGAACTTTTTAGGCTCGATACTCTTGTCGGCGTCCATTTCGAGAACGGTATTGAAAGCCGTGATAGCGCATTCGATCATATCGTCGTCAGGCTCGCGCGTGGTGATTCTTTGAAGAAGAAGCCCCGGCGCTTTCAATATATAAAAGAGCGGGAAATCGGTTTTTGCAAGTCCTTTCAAAAGTTCGTAAGAAAGCCCCGCAACGAGCGGCAGGAGGGCTATTTTTATAAGCACTCTTAAAACGCCTTCGGCGCCTATAAACGAGTTGGCGAGCGAAAAGACGAGTATGCTTACCGTCATTACGAAAAACATAAACGTCGTGCCGCATCTTTCGTGAACGCGGCTCGCCTTCTTTACGTTTTCGACGGTCAGTTCCCAACCGTATTCGTAACACGATATCGTCTTATGCTCGGCGCCGTGGTACATATAAGTTCGGCGAATATCTTTCATCAAACTCGTCAAAAGTATATACGCGACAAATATCAGAATACGTATTCCGCCTTCGATAAGGTTGAACCATACCGATTTATTGTCGAGCTTTAAAAGCGTGTTGAGCCAGTTCGTAAGAAGCTGCGGCGCGATAACGAACAAACCTATCGCAAACACGAGCCCGAGCGCCACGCCGAGAAACATTACGACGTCGTAAATATCTATTTTGAACGTCTTGGAAAGCCATTTTTCAAACTTGGTCGGCTCTTCGTCGCCCATCACTTCGGCGGAACGCATAAGTATTTTCGTTCCCGAAACCAAGGACGTAAAGAAGTTGATAACGCCCCTTATGATCGGCAAACGAAAGATAAAGCTCTTCTCTTTGAGCGGCGTAAACCTTTCGGTTTCGACGCGGATAACGCCTTCGCCGTCGCGAACTGCCGTCGCCATAGACGAATAGCCGCGCATCATTACGCCTTCCATTACGGCTTGACCGCCGATATTCGTTCTGTTACATTTTTTAGGTCTGCTCATACGCCACCCTTTTGTTTATGAATAGTCTATCAGTCGGGAAATAGTCGTATATAATTCCGTTTATAGGAAAATAACTCCAAGGCGCGCCTCGGAGTTATTTGCAAAACGGATATTACATACCGTATCTTTTTTTGAACTTATCAACACGGCCGCCGGTATCAACAAGCTTCTGCTTACCCGTGAAGAAAGGATGACATTTAGAACAGATATCAACCTTGATAACGTCAACGTTCTT
>CACXHH010000208.1 GCA_902767455.1 uncultured Eubacteriales bacterium | reverse complement strand
GTTGAAAATCGAAACTTGAAAATTTGTTGTAATCGAGTTTGGCGACTTGTACGACGGACGATACTTTCTATACTTGTCGTCTTCGTATGAAGGCGGCATTTTTTTTGAAAAAATACAAATTATTTTTGGATAATGACAGATATTGACACTTTTTCGTTATATAATGCGGGTGTAAAAAGAAAAAGCGATACTCTTATATATCGCGAAGGGTGGCAATATGGTCGACAGAAAGCTTATTCTCGCCGCGGAAGGCGGTAACAAAGAGAGTATGTTCGAGCTTGGAAAAGAGCTGTTTTCGGAAGGCGCTTACGAGTACGCGTTCTACTGGACTTACCGCAGCGCCGTTGCGGGCGTTAAGAACGCTTTTTACCCGCTCGCAAAACTGTACGCCTGCGGAGTCGGCACTCAAGTCGATTGCAAAAAGAGTATCTTCTGGCTCAAAAAAGCCGTGGCTAACGGCGAGGTACGCGCGATGACTTTTCTTGCCGACAGTTACTTCCGCGGGCTCGGCGTGAAAGTCGATTACAATAAGGCGGTGAGATATTATAAAATAGCTGCGCGCGAAGGCGACGGTTACGCGCAGTACAGGCTCGGCGTGTGCTTAACGAGTGGCACGGGCATTGAAAAGAACGTCGAAAAGGCGAGATATTTTTATTCGCTCGCCTGCGCGAAAGGCGTTAGTTACGCTGCTTACGAACTTAAAAAACTTGCGCCCGTTACTTTATGCGCGTAAAAAATATTGTTGATCGGAAAAAACTGTCGGGGCTATCCCCTTTTTGTCCCGAAGCGATAAAAGCCCGCCCGAAACGAAAGTTTCGGGCGGGCTGTCTTATATTCCGATAATTACAGATTGACCGTATCGTCGATAATGTATTCGGGGCGGTCTTTAACTTCGTTGTAGACGTTGGCAAGGTACAGATTGCTTATTCCGTTGAAAACGTAGCCGCAGGAAGCGAGAAGCGTCACCGTCGGTATGAGCCAGAAGGCGGCGTCAAAATTTACGCCCGTTGCGGCAAGAATAATCAACGCAACGAATCCGAGTATAGACAAAAACCCGCCTATAAGCCCGATTTTAAGCGAAAGCGACAGCGGCCAGTTGCTGTTTGAAAGTATGCCCGCTTTGGCTAAGTTCGACATTTTTTTGAAAGAGTAATGCGTCTTTCCGGCGACGCGGCTCTTTCTCTCGAAGTCAACGAAGGTCTGTTTGAACCCTACCCAGCTTTCGAGCCCGCGAAGGTATTTGTCGTGTTCGGGCATTGAGCAGACGGCGTCGACCACGCGGCGGCTTAAAAGCTTGAAGTCGCCCGTGTCCTTGGGGATCTTGGTCGTTGAAACGCTATGCAAAAACTTATAATAAAGCGAAGCGGTAGCGCGTTTGAAAACCGATTCGCTGCGGCGCTTCAATCTTCTGCCGTGAACGACGTCGTAACCTTCCAAAAACTTTTCGTACATTACGGGAAGAAGCGAAACGGGGTCTTGTCCGTCGCAGTCAAGCTCGGCAACGCAGTCGCCGTCGGAGTGGCGGAAGCCGCACAAAATCGCCGCCTGTTGACCGAAATTCTTTGAAAAATTCACGACCTTTACGCGGACGTCGGTTTTTGCGAGTTTATAGAGTTTTTCGCGCGTGCCGTCGAGCGAGCCGTCGTTTACGAATATCATTTCGTAGTCGATAGCCATGTTTTTTAAAACGGGCAGAGCTTCGTTATAGAACGTTTCGACGGTCAATTCTTCGTTGTAGCACGGAACGACAAGACTTATTTTCATTGTTCACCTGCGATTTTTTCGTCGGCTTTTTGGTCGCCGCGGCTGTTTTTAAAGATGAGAAGCTTTCTCGTGATAAAGTTGTACACGAGCACCACGAGCGTTAAAATTATTTTTACTATCCACTCGTTTACGTTCAGAAGTCCGTTTAAAAGATACATTCCGAGTTCGTGTATACCAAGCCCTATAAGCGAGAAAAAGGCGAATATCAAAAACCCTTTCAATGTTTTGGAGTCGCCCTTTTCGTTGAAAACGAATACGACCGACAAAACGTAGTTTGCGATAAGCCCGAAGATAAAGCCTACGCCCGTTCCGAAGCACGCGGCAAGAAGAGTGGGCGGCACGGTCGAGCCGTAAAACACGTTGAAAAACGAAGGGTATTTATCGGGCGCAAAGATGTAAAGCGTTACGCCCATCATGAAAAAATCCACTACGGTCGCAAGCCCGCCCACGAGAAGGAAACGGACTATCTCGCCCATAAGCGTTTTGCCGTTTATGAAGTTTTTGAGTTTCGTAAACATTTTATCTTGCCACGCTCAAAAGGTTTCGTTTATTTATTTCTCTTTTCATCGCCCGATATACGGTTTTTGTACGGATAATAAGAAAAAGCCTTGTGATAAATATATCACAAGACGTTAAAATTGTCAATATAAGGCAGATAATATTTTGTTAATATATCACGATTTGGGCGAAAAGTCTGCTTCAAAGTCGCAAACCAAGCCGTTTTCCAAAGAAATGTCCACGTATTTTATCTTTTCGCCCGAGATAACTGCAAACGTACTCGGGTAGTCGGATAAAAGTGGCGGAAGTATATAGTCTATCCTTCCGAGAAACTGAGAAATAAGATGCGCTTTTTCCCTTAACCGAGGGCAAACGAGAACGCTCGTGTCGCCGCCGTATTTTACCGTTTCGAGAAAGATAAGTTTGCGTATAAGTTCGTTATCGCTCGAATTTGGCTTTACGACGGATAGACTTTGCCCCGTTTTTCGAGCTGTTTTTCCGATATCGTAAAACTCGGATAAAAGATAAGTCTGCGCGCCGACGAAGAGCTTTTTGGCGGTGAACGAAGAGTCGGCAACGAAGTCGAAACAAGTTGTCGACAAAACTATCTTCAAACTGTCGAGCGAGAAGATAACGACGTGTTTTAATTTGTTTTTGACTACGACGAGCGCGCAGTTGCCGCAATCGAATACTTCAAACGATTTGGCGTAAAACGGGATAGCGCTCGATTGTTTGCCGCCGCGAAAGGTTATTTCAAGCTTGGTCGCGCCGTCGTTTATCAAGCCGATAATAAGTTCCACGCCGCCTATAACCGTCTGCTTTTCGTCGATAAACCTATACGCAAGCGGGCGCGGGGTAAGGACGGGTGTGAAGAGTATTCCGTCGTAAAAAACGCGGGGTACGACGCTTGAAGAAGGCAGCGTTCCCAAAACTTCGCAAGGGGAAAACCCGTCGGGAAAAAGCGTGAAAACTTCGTCGGGCGCGGCGCAGACGCCGTAAACGTTCGCGCTCGTTTTGCCGAGAACTCTGCCGTTTTTTACGACGACGGTCGGAACGGGCGAGAAAAAGTAATAGTTCATATTTTATTTTATTGAAATATTCGGTCGATTATGTATTATATAACCGTTTGGTGGCAATAATCATTACGCAAATAAAAAAGGAGATCGGATATGAAAGGTTACACGGACAAAGAAATCAAATCGTTGCTTTCCGCGGTCAACGCGGCAAACGAAAAGGGCGAAAGCTTGAGCGGCGCTTTCGCGGCGTTCGCAAAAAAGACGGGGAGAGCTCGCGGGAGCGTTCGCAATTACTACTATAAATTGATGAAAGACGCGGCTGAAAACGAGTATCTTGCCGAAAAGTACGGCGCGCTTCCCTGTCTGAAAGTAAACAGAAACGTTGCATTTTCACGCGAAGAAGAAAAAAGACTTTACGAAAAGGTGACGGAAGGCGTCAAGAAGGGAAAGAGCGTCAGAAAAACCGTTTACGCGCTCGCGGGCGGCGACGAAAAACTCGCGCTCCGCTATCAGAACAAGTACAGGAACATGAAAAAACTTCGCGACGAAATTACCGACAGCGACGACATTTACGCTTCGCTTACCGAAAAGATAAACGGGCTCGTCGAGCGGATAGGTTTAAGTTTAAGACGTGAAAACGAAAAACTCAAAAAGCGTATTTTCGAGCTTAAAACGGAAAACGAAGCCTTAAAACGCGGCGATAATCGGAGCGCCGTGAAAGAGTTTTTCGTCAATAACGAAGATAAAGCCGAAAAGAGCGTGTAAGTCATAAATTGTCGCCGTTCATTTTTTGAGCGGACGGTGAATATCATATACGGAAAGGGTATTGATATGCACTCGGTAAATCTGGAAGAGCGAAAAAGTTTTTCCGCGACGGACGTAAAGGAAGTCGCGGCGTTTTCCGATAAGGAAGTAAGGCTGGTAACAAAAAACGACAACGTTATCGTCGTCTCGGGCGAAGGGCTTACGATAAACGGGTTTTCAAAGCAGAGCGGCGCGTTTTCGCTTACGGGAAACGTGCGTGAAGTCAGATATTCCGGAGCGAAAGAAAGCTTTTTCAAGCGTATTTTCAAGTAATGTTCGTAAGCGGAAACCAGTTGAAATACGCGTGCGTGGCGTTCGCGCTCGGGTTTATAGTCGCGCTGTCGTCGGATATAAAGTACGGGCTTACTTACGCGCTATTCGGCAAGAAAGCGGCGGCGGTAACCGTTATTTCGTTCGCAGTCGAAGGAAGTTTTGCGTTCGTAGTTGCGACGACAAGACTATCTATTGCCGTGATAAGGGCGTATTTACCGCTCTCGTTTTTGCTGGGCGCGGTTTCTTACTCGAAAAGTTTGCATAAAGCGCTTGCATTTGTCTATAATTACTGTTATAATAAAATAAATATATTAAAAGCTCGGGCTCTCGTCGCTTTTGCGGGGATAAGGCTCGCGTATCTTGAACGAAGGAGAAAACATGGACGAACAGAAGATAAGAAAAATATTTTCCGCAAGTATAGTTATCGCGGTGTTGCTTCTCGCCGTCCTGTTGACGTTTATGGTCTACCAGATGTTCGCGATAGGCGCCAAAAAGAGAGAAATAGACGCTCTCGACGCGCAGATAGCCGAGCTTGAAGAGCAGAAAAAAAATACCGAAGATAAGATCTCCATTTGGCTCAGCGACTGGAAGATAGAAGAAAAAGCCCGCGAAAAGGGCTGGTATTACCGAACTGACAAATAGTTTGAAGATTTTTACGCCGTAAGGCGATCGCACGAAGGAGCTTTTTTCTATGAAAGCCGTAATCGATATAGGTTCTAATTCCGTCCGTCTGGCTGTATTTGCTGACGGACAAATTGTTTTAAAGAGAAAATGTACCACTCAACTCGGCAGAGGACTTGCCGCAAGCGGGCTTATATCCGACGAGCGCAAAGCCGCCACTATTAACGCAATACGCGATTTCGTTAAAATATCAGTCAATCTCGGCGTGGATAAAAACGATATTTACGCGTTTGCCACCGCCGCGGTAAGGCGCGCGGGCAACGGGCGAGAGTTTATGGACGAAACGTATTCGGCTTCGGGCGTAAAGGTTTATCTCGTCGGCGAAGACGAAGAAGCCTTACTCGCCGCCGAAGGCGCGCTCGGCGGTAAAGACGGTTGTGTTCTCGATATAGGCGGGGCTTCGAGCGAGCTTATCGTTAAAAAGAACGGTAAGATAATTTACGTTCACTCTCTGCCGCTCGGCGCAGTCGTTCTGACGGACAGCTTCGCAAAAGATAAAGCCGCCGCGAAAGCTTACGTCGCTTCCCGCGTTACCGAATACGGAAAAGTACCGATAATCGACTTATTGACGGGGATAGGCGGCACTACGTCGTGCTGTTCGAGAGTTGTGGCGAAGAGTAAAAACGAAAACGAAGAACTTGCCGACGGAAAGATCGTTTCGCTTGAAAAGCTGAAAACGCTCGAAGATAAGTTCTATACGCTCACCGAAAAGGAAATGGAGAAGATGGGCGTGGAGCGCGAGAGAACGGGCATAATCGCGTGCGGCGTTACTCTTCTTATCGGGATAATGGAATATCTCGGCGTAAGCGCGTACGTTTCGTCCGAAAACGATAATCTTCTCGGCTTTTATAACGCGAAACTTGCGGGAGAACGGTCATGAAATACAAGAGAAATTATATCGTCGCCGCGGCGATACTGCTGCCGCTGACGGTGCTTGCCGTGTTCTTGTTTACGAGCGGCATGAATATCCACGGAACTTCGCGCTCGCCGCAAGTCGCGTTCGCGCTGTTGTACGCCGTGCTCGGCGCGCTCGGCGGATATTTCTTTCACAATTTCCTGCACGAGAGTCTGCACGCGCTCGCGGCGAAAAAAAGCGGCGCCGTGATACTCGAATTTGCCGTTGCGTTCACGCTTTTTTATAAAAAGAACGGGAAAACGCGTTTTAAACTCAATTTCCGTTCGGGCTACGCGGGCTGGGTGAGCTTCGTTTGCAAAAACCCCGAAAACGCGCCGAAGGTCTTGCGCGCTTCGCTTATAGGCGGTTTTGCGGGAACGGCGCTTTCGCTCGTTATCCCCGTCGCGTTTTATTTGGCGTTCGCCGACTTCGTGACCTTCTATCTGCTTCTTTCGGCGGCGTTTTCAGCCGCGTATATGCTCGTCGTGAATTACGCGTGCGACTTTCCTTCGAGCGACGGGGCGCTTCTGTTCGATAAAAAAGGCAAGTCCGACCAGTTCGTGAGAACGGCAAGGATACTCAAAACGGAGAGCGCCGCGTACGCCGGCGCGTCGATAGCCAAGGCGCTTTCAAACGACGTTCCGAGCGAAAACACGGTAGTATATTACGACGTCGTTTCGGCTTTGGAACAAGGCAAAACCAAGCTTGCCCAAAGCTATATAAGCTACCTTGAAAATATGCCGTATAACGGCGATAACGAAGTTATAGCCCTGCTTTTCGAGAAATTCTTTATTGCCTGCGTAACGGGTGACGAAGCCGTCGTCGACGGGTTGAAAGACGATTTTTTATACGCGGAAGGGACTTCGCCGTCTGCGCTTCGCGCGCACGCCGCGTACAGGCGCGTAACGGGAGAGAACGAGTGGGCGGATAGCCTTGAAAAGAGCTTTTTCACTTCTCTCGACGACTCGGAGCTTCCCGGCTACGCCGCGAGCGAGCGCGAGATATACCGCCGCTATCTCGGCAAAAACTCCCGCGCCGTCGGGTAGAAAGCCCGTAAAACGCCGTCGTTAGCCGAAAATAACCGCAAAAGAACGAGTACGAGCCGTCCGCCGCAAAAAGCGCGGACGGCGTTTTTTATCCCCTTTAAAAGCGTTTACGGCAAAACGGCGAAAAATTTTCGGATAAATTTTCCGAAAACACTTTACTTATTAAATAAATTATTATATAATAAAACATATCAATTAATATATAAATATATTAAAAGTATTTAGGAGTTACAAGATGTCGGATTTGAAAGTACAGGGCAATTACGGCGAGGAGCAGATACAAGTCCTTGAAGGGCTCGACCCCGTCCGCAAAAGACCGGGCATGTACATAGGCTCGACCGATACGCGCGGGCTTCACCATCTCGTTCAGGAAGTGGTGGACAACTCTATCGACGAAGCTTTGGCAGGGTATTGCGATCTTATCAGCGTCGTCATCAATAAGGACGGTTCGTGCACGGTAGAGGACAACGGACGCGGTATCCCCACGGATATCCACCACACCGAAGGCGTTTCCGCGGTAGAAGTCGTTTTGACCAAGCTTCACGCGGGCGGTAAATTCGGCGGCGGCGGTTATAAGATTTCGGGCGGGCTCCACGGCGTAGGTATTTCGGTCGTGAACGCGCTTTCGGAATGGCTCGAAGTCGAAGTGTGCCAGAAAGGTCATCGCTTCAAACAGACGTATAATCGTGGTATTCCGCAGGGAAGACTCAAAATAGTCGGCGATACCGAGCTTACGGGCACCAAAGTCACTTTCTTTCCCGACGCCGAGATATTCGAAACGATTGAGTTCAGTTACGACAACTTAAAAGGTCGTTTAAGAGAGCTTTGTTACCTTAACAAAGGTCTTCGTATACGTATTTCCGACATGCGCGGCGAAACGCCGAGAAGCGACGAATTCTGCTTTGAAGGCGGCATCCGTCACTTCGTCGAAGATCTCAATAAAAACAAGGAAGTATTGTTCCCCGAGCCCGTATACTTTGAAAAAGCTTACGGCGACAATATCGTCGAAATAGCCCTTCAATACAACGACAGCTACGTCGAACAGGTCTACGCCTTTGCAAACAACATCAACACCGAAGAAGGCGGCACGCATCTCGACGGGTTCAGAGCTTCTCTTACCAAACTTATCAACGAATACGCCAAATCGCTCAACATCATCAAAAACGACGACGAAAAGCTTTCGGGCGAAGACGTGAGAGAAGGGCTTACCGCAGTTATTTCCGTAAAGCTTCCCGAACCGCAGTTCGAAGGTCAGACCAAGACCAAACTCGGCAACAGCGAAATGCGTAACATAGTCACCAAGGCGATGCAGGAGTCGTTCGGCGCCTTCCTTGAAGAAAACCCCGCGAGAACGAAAGAACTTATCCTTAAATCGGTCACGGCAAAACGCGCGAGAGAAGCCGCGAGAAAGGCTCGTGAAGCGACTCGCAAATCGGCTTTCGAGGGCGGCGCGCTCCCCGGCAAACTTGCCGACTGTTCTGAAAAGAACGCCGAGCTTTGCGAAATATTCCTCGTCGAAGGCGATTCGGCAGGCGGCACGGCAAAGCAAGGGCGCGACAGAAGATTTCAAGCTATACTCCCGCTCCGCGGTAAGATACTCAACGTCGAAAAAGCGCGTATCAACAGGGTTCTCGAAAACGAAGAGATAAAGGCGATGATAACGGCTTTCGGCGGCGGTATGCAGGAAGATTTCGACGTTTCCAAACTCCGTTACGACAGAATAATCTGCATGACCGATGCCGATGTAGACGGCAGCCACATCAGAATACTCCTTCTCACCTTCTTCTTCCGCTTTATGCGTCCGCTCGTAGAGCAAGGGCACGTGTATATCGCTCAGCCGCCGCTTTACAAGGTCACGAAGAACAAGGTCGATAATTACTTCTATTCGGATAAAGAGCTTGCCGACTTCCTTGCCGAAAACGGCAAATGCGATATTCAACGCTATAAAGGTCTTGGCGAAATGAACGCCGAACAGCTTTGGGAAACGACGATGAACCCCGCAACGCGCACGATGCTCCGCGTTACCATGGAAGACGCCGTTCAGGCAGACGCTATCTTCACGCTCCTTATGGGCGATAACGCCGAGCCGCGCCGCGCCTTCATCGAAGACAACGCCAAGCTCGTTACCGATCTCGACGTATAAGGAGGAGTAAACAATGGCTAAAAAAGCTTCCAGTCCCGAATTGACGCAGGAATTCAAGAAAACGCTCGAGCAGACAAAGCTCATCAATATAGAAGTCGACAACGAAATGAAACGCTCGTTCATAGCCTACGCTATGGCGGTAAACGTTTCGAGGGCCATCCCCGACGTTCGCGACGGTCTTAAACCCGTTCACAGAAGAATTTTATATTCTATGAACGAACTCGGCTTAACGCCCGACAAAGCATACAAGAAGTGCGCCACCATCGTCGGTGACGTGCTCGGTAAATATCACCCCCACGGCGACAGCTCGGTATACGACGCGCTCGTTCGTCTTGCTCAGGACTTTTCGATAAACCTTCCGCTCGTTGACGGGCACGGCAACTTCGGCTCGGTCGACGGAGATCCCCCGGCGGCTTACCGTTACACCGAAGCGAGAATGAGCAAGCTCGCTCTCGAAATGCTCCGCGATATCGACAAGGAAACTGTCGATTTCTATCCCAACTTTGACGATACGCGTATGCAGCCTACGGTGCTTCCGTCGAGATATCCTAACCTTCTCGTAAACGGTTCGGACGGTATCGCGGTAGGTATGGCTACGAATATCCCGCCGCACAACCTTACCGAAGTCATCAACGGCACGATAGCAGTCATCGATAACCCCGATATCACCGTCGAAGAACTTATGGAATATATCCCCGCGCCGGACTATCCTACCGGCGCTATACTTCTCGGCAGAGCGGGCATCAAACAGGCTTACCTTACCGGCCGCGGAAGTTACATACTCCGTTCCAAATGCGAGATAGAAGAATTCAGCGGCGGCACGAGAAGCCGTATTATCGTTTCCGAACTTCCGTATCAGGTCAACAAACAGAAACTTATCGAAACCATAGCCGATATGGTCAAAAATAAGAAGATCGACGGTATTTCGAACGTCAACGACGAGTCCGACCGTACGGGTATGAGAGTCGTTATCGACGTCAAGAAGGACGCGAACGCGCAAGTCGTTTTAAACACGCTTTACAAGCATACTCAACTCCAGACGAGCGACGGCATCACGCTCCTCGCGCTCGTTGACGGCGAGCCCAAGATCTTAAACCTTAAACAGATACTTTCCGAATACGTCAAACATCAGGTTTCCGTAACCGAGAGAAAGACGCGTTACGATCTTAACAAGACTCAGGAACGCGAACATATCGTAAAAGGTTTGGTTATAGCGCTTGCCGATATCGACGAAGTCATCGCCATAATCAAACGCTCGAAAGACCGTTACGAAGCGGCTGACGGGCTTATGAAACGCTTCCTTCTCGACGAAAAGCAGGCTAACGCGATACTTGAAATGCGTTTGCAAAGGCTTACTTCTCTCGAAGTCGAAAAGCTCCGTCAGGAACTCGAAGAGCTCGACGCCGTCATCGCCGATCTTCAAGATATTCTCGCAAAACCCGAAAGAGTTATGCAGATAATCAAAGACGACCTCGCTTCAATCCGTGACAAGTACAACTGCGAGAGAAAGACCGAACTTTCGTACGATCCGTCGAGCATCGAAGACGCCGACCTTATCGCCAAAGAAGACGTCGTTATCTCAATGACGCACTTCGGGTACATCAAACGCCTTGCCGTTTCCGAATATCAGGCTCAACACCGCGGCGGCAAAGGCATTACGGCGCACAAACCCAAGGAAGAGGACTTCGTCGAAAAGATGTTCATTTGCTCTACGCACGACAGAGTTCTGTTCTTCACCAACTTCGGCAAGGTTTACGCCGCAGTTGCGTTCACTATCCCCGAAGCGCAGAGAACGGCGCGCGGCAGAGCGCTCGTCAACCTGTTACAACTTTCCGACGGCGAAAGAGTTACCGCCATGCTCGTTGCCAACGAGGACGCCGAAGGCTATATCATGATGGCGACCAAGAACGGGCTCATCAAAAAGACCGCAATTTCCGAATTCGCCAACGTCAGAAAGACGGGTAAGATAGCCGTAAATCTCAACGAAGGCGACGAACTTATCGAAGTTGAAATCAGTAACGGCGAAAACGAAGTCATAGTCGCTTCGCGCCGCGGCAAGTGCATAAGATTTGCCGAAACCGACGTCAGAGCCACCGGCAGAGATACGCAGGGCGTCAAGAGTATCGAACTTGACGACGGCGATTACGTCGTGGATATGGCGATACTCAAAGAAGGCTACGATATTCTTACCATTTCGTCGAAGGGCTACGGCAAACGCACCGATCCCGAAGATTACCGCTTACAGTCGCGCGGCGGCAAGGGCATAAAGGCGGGCAACTTCAACGAAAAGACTGGGCTTTTAGTCAATATGAAACTCGTTGCCGACGGCGACGACGCCATGATGATAACCGAAACGGGTACTATTATAAGAGTCAAGACGAGCGAAATTTCCAGAATAGGCAGAGATACGCAGGGCGTTATCATTATGCGTCTTGACGACGGCGAGATAGCTACCGTTTCGATAGCTCCCGGCGAAGACGACGAAGATACCGAAGATTACGACGGCGAAAACCTTGAAGAAGGAACCACCGAAGCAGAAGCTTCCGCCGAAGATATTCAGGAATAATTTTTGAGTTTATATCCGATTTTTTAACGCGTCGGGCGAATTTCGCCCGACGCGTTCGTCGTTTTACGTAAACTGATTAAAACTTATCTTTTCCGTCAATAATCTTTTTAAGAAAAGAAACGTCGGGCGGGATCACTCGTCCGCGGCGGAGAAAAGATATGAATAAAATAGTCGTTATCGGCGGCGGAGTTGCGGGGCTAACCGCAGGAATATACGCGCAAAAGTCGGGCTATAAGTCGATTATCGTGGAAAAACATAATGTTTTAGGCGGTCAGTTGACGGGTTGGAACAGGCGCGGATACCACATAGACAACTGTCTGCACTGGCTTACGGGCACGAATAAAAACTCACCGTTTTATAAGACGTGGCTCGAAACGGGCGTGCTCGAAGGCGTCGGCGTGTACGAGCCGGAAACGCTCTATACCTACGAAGAAAACGGAAAAAGCCTGTCGCTTTCGAGAGATCTTACGAAGCTTAAAAGCGATATGCTTAAACTGTCCCCGAACGACGAAAGGGAAACGAAAAGCTTTATCGACGCCGTAAAGACGGTCAGCGGAATTATGGGTACGGGCGGGATAACTCACGACCGAAACCTTTCGATAAAAGAGGGGATAAAGGCTTTTCCGAAACTTTTGAAGTACCTGTCGCTCTCAACGGGAAAATTAGCAAAAAAGTTTGATAACGAAGTTATACGCGGGTTTATTTGCGGACTTTTGACCGAAAACTTTTCGTCGATAGCTCTTCTCGTCGTCGTTGCGACTTTTACGAGCGGTAACGGCGATCTGCCCGTGGGCGGCTCGTTCAAAGCCGCCGAAAGACTTATCGAAAAATATCTTTCGGTCGGCGGCGCCGTCGAGAGCGGAAAAGAAGTCGTGAAAATAAATATCGAAAACGGCAGGGCGTATTCCGTCGAATTGTCCGACGGAAGCGAAATATACGGCGACGCCTTCGTCGTGACTGTCGATCCCGCCGCGTTTTTCGGCGGAATATCCGATCTCGAAATGCCGCGAGAACTTAAAAGAAAGTACGAAGGCGGGCGTTACGAACGGTTTTCCGCCTTTCAATGCGCCTTTTCGTGCGACGTGTCGGCGCTTCCCCGTAAAGGCGACTTCATAATAAGACCGCCGATTCCCTTCAAAGATATTTTTTCAAGCGAATATCTCGTCATGCGAGAGTTCTCTCACGAAAAGAGTTTCGCGCCCGAAGGTAAAACCGTGCTGCAAACTATGGTCGTACTCGACGAAAGGCGTTCCCGCGAGTTCGTAAGGCTTAAAAACAACGCAAAACTTTACTACGAACATAAGATCAGGCTTGCAAATTACATTAAAAAATGCGTATGCGACGCGTACCCCGAGTTGAAAAAGTCGCTCGAACTTATCGATTGCTGGACTCCTGCGACGTATAAGCGTTATACGGCTACCGAGATAGGCTCGTTTATGAGTTTTGCGTTCGGCGGCGGAATACTTCCGCTCAAATCGTCGTTGAAAGTCAGGGGCACGAAAAACGTAGTGCTCGCTTCTCAATGGCTCAAAGCTCCCGGCGGGCTTCCCATCGCCGCGGAGTGCGGCAAAAAAGCCGTCGAATATCTCGTTCGCGCAGATAAGAAAAAGACGGCGCCGACGCGTTCTCTGTCAAAACGCAAACTCGGGTTTAGCGAATAAGCCCGCCTATAAGTTGATTATCATCGTATTTTTCGTTTAGCTTCGGCGTAAAAAACGCCGAAGCTTTTTCGTTTTTTTGCGTTTTATCGGCAAACGTAGGAAAGGAAAGAAACGCGTGGGAAGGAGAAAGCTTCGACGGTCATTATTATTTTATTTGATTGCGTTGACAAAAAATCTCAAAGGTGGGGCGTATTGCATTGACTTTTATTTTAGAAAAATATATAATATATACAGTTTGCGAAAAAATTTCGTGACGGACGGTTCGTTTTCCGTTGCGAAAAACGGTAAAAATATGATTGAAGAAGTTCTTAAAAACGTACGCGCGGCAGAAGCCGAAGCCGAAAACTTAATAGCTTCCGCTCACGAGCAAGCTTCGGGAATACGCCTCGAAGCCGAAGAAGGAGCTTCCCAAACGGCGTTAAACGCCGCGGCGCAGGCGAAAGCTCTCTATGTAAACCGCATTTCCGAAGCCGAAAAATCGGCGGCTGAAAACGACGAAAAAGAAGATAAAGCGTGCGCTTTGGCGTGCGAAAAGATGATAAACGACGCCAACGCCGCCGCGGAAGATCTTTCCGCGCGCGTGTTTTCGGAGATAATAAATGGCAGTTGCTGAAATGTCGGTCATGACTTTGATAGGTCTTGACCGTGACAAAAGCGCTATTTTAAACGCCATACAGCGTACCGCCGCCGCGCAGATATGCGAAAGTTATAGCTTTGCCGAGTCGGAAGACTGTTCTTCCGTCGACACGGAAGGCTTTACTTTGCGCGCGCAAAGGGCGGAAAAAACAATACGCACGGTGTCGGACGCCGTCGAACAGCTCCCGAAAGATAAGCGCGCGCCCGTTATAAAAGACGGGTTCGGTATCTCCAAAGACGAGTTTTTATCGTTCTCGGAAAAAATAGCCAAGACCGAAGAAATCATTTCCGCGATAGAAAAGGCTCAATCGGAACGCGAGAAGATAAAAACGGAGATAGCTTCTTTAAGGGCGGCGATAGAAAGTTACGCGCAGTTTTCGGGGGTAGATAAGCCTTTCGACTTCTTTAAGCCGACCGCTTCGACCGAAGTGTATCTCGGAACTATCGACCAGACGAAACAAGCTCTTTTTGAAAGTCTGATTGCCGAGAAAAATATCTTCGCGGAAACCTTCCCGCCCCGCGGAAAGTCGCTTCCCGTGGCGCTCGTCTTTTTAAAACGCGATACCGACGCCGTCGAAGAGATATTAGCGCAAGCAGCGTTCACGCGCTGCCGCTACAAAGGCGATTTTACCGCCGCTCAAAAGGTGGAAGAACTTAGCGGCAGGATAGATAGTTTAAAAGCCGACGACGGCGAAAAACTCAACGAAATAGCCGGTTTTGCGCAAGCTGTAAAGGATTTGAAGATTTATTCGGACTACGCTTGTTTCTGTAAGGAAAAAGCCGAAGCCGAAGGGAAATTCAAGAGAACGCGTAAGTCGTTTATATTACAGGCTTACGTACCGACCGAAGCCGTCGAAGGCGTGCAAACGGTGCTCAAAAACACCGAAAAAGCCGTCTTTACGCAGTTTGAGAGCGTTCCGCGCAACGAGTTCGCTCCGACGCTTGAAAAAAACGGCAAGATAGTAAGCAACTTCGAAGTGGTGACCGATATGTATTCGTCGCCCGCGTACGGGGCGCTCGACCCGAACGCCGTGATGTCCTTTTTCTTCTCGCTTTTTATGGGCGTGATAATGGCGGACGTAGGCTACGGGCTTCTTATGGCGGTAGGCGGCTTCCTGTTCGCAAAAACCGCGCGCAAAGGCACGAGCTTGAACAGAATGGCGAAAGTCTTTGCCTACGGCGGGTTTTTCGCGATAGCGTTCGGCGCCCTGTTCGACAGCTGGCTCGGGTTCCCGCTTCTGAGAAACGTGCTCGGCGAAGGGTATAACGCCTTTTATGCGGCGCACCTTGACCAGATAAACTCGTATACTTCGGTTGCGGGCATAAACGTTCCCGCGATACTTATGTGGTGTCTGGCGCTCGGAACGGCGCAGATAGCGGTAGGGCTTATCCTTAACGCGTTGCAGTGCTTTAGAAGAGGCAAGATACTCGAAGGGATATTCGGCGGACTTATCTGGGCGGTGGCGATGCTTGCGCTTATAGCCTGGGTATTCGGCATGGCTCGCGGGATAAAGCAACTTGAAACTTACGCAATGTACGTTACGGCGGGCGCAGTCGTCGTGGGAGTTCTGACGGCGGGTATCGGCGAAAAGGGCTTCGCGATAGTCACTAAATCGTTCACCTCGGCGTACGGGCTTATAAACTACGTATCCGACATTTTAAGCTACGCAAGGCTTTACGGGCTGATGCTCTCGGGCGCGCAGATAGCTTCG
>CACXHH010000207.1 GCA_902767455.1 uncultured Eubacteriales bacterium | reverse complement strand
ATATCGTCGCCGTCGGGGTAAGTATTTTCTTTGACGCGTTCGCTCGGGATATTGCCTTCGCCCTTGCGGTTGCTGCCCATGATATACAAGCTGTTGTTCTTGCTCGTTCCCGAAGCGTTCTGAAAGCGGAAGATCTGTATCTTCAGATAGTTGGTGATATTGATAGCCACTTCGAATTCGACTTTACTTGCGGCCGCGCCGCTCATTCTCGTGTTGTAGATGCGGACTTTACCCGAAACTGCGAAAGCTTCGGCAAACACCGCCTGACCTTTTTCGTAAAGCGCGGCGTGAGCGCGGTAGTCGTCGTTAAGTTCGGAGTGAAGTATGCTTATAGAGTCGTTTTCTCTGTCGTAAATGAAGTCTTCGGGGCGCCATACCAACCCGTTGTTGAGCCTGCCGATACGCGGGATAAGCCCTTCCGTTTCGGAAAGTTTTTCGTCGCTGTCGTCGGTCGCGGTATGGCTTACCGTCATCTTCGTATTGAAGCCGAACGCGCCGAACGCAGAAGCGTTATCGCCGAGCTCCGATTCGTACTCGCAAAGGACGAAACAGCCGTCCACGAGCATCATAAACGTCGCGCCGTTACGCATAACGGAGATCTCGACGGTATCTTCGCCGTCAAAGCTTACGTCTTCGAGCTTATACGTGCGGGAATTGTTCCAGTCCCACGCGCCGTTCCTGACGTAGACGAAGCCCGCCTTGGACGAAGTAAGATCGGTCTTCATATCGATATATAAAAATACGGAAGTCGTTCTCGTCTGCATGAACAGACCGAATTTAGGATAGCCTTCGTCGTTTAAAACTTCCGAAACGTTGAATTTCGCCGTGTAGAACAGCTTGGAAGCGCTTACGCCGTCGAGATACGCGTACTGCGGAGAGCCGTCGCCGTCGAACTCGATACGCGGAGTTTCGCCGCGGTCAAACGAAAGGTCTACGCCGAGCGAAGTGACGTAACTTCCCGAAATACCGTAAGTTTCGCCGCGAAGCTTCAAAAGTTCGGTAGCGCCTAGCGCCGCCATATCGTCGGTATCTTCGCCCGTCAAGGCAAAGTATTCGGTCAAAGTAAGCTCGGTGTTGAACGCAAAAACGTTTGCAACCGATTTTTTGCCGCTTAAAATTTCGCAGTTTTCTTCGTACATAACGAGCCTGCCGCCGACGAAGAAGTAAACTTTCTCTCCCCTTCTCAGCAAACCTAAGGTAAGGTCGTCATCTTCGGTGAAGGCAAGGTTTCCTACGCTTACCGACTTTTCCGTATTCCAGACGTATTCGCCTACGCCCGTGTATACGCTGCCGACGACCGAAGCCGTGAGCGACGGATCGAGATAGACGAAGAACGCCGCGCGATCGGTATCGGTCACGAACTGCATACCGAATTTGGGATAAGCGTCGCCGTTGAGAATGCCTGCGACGTTGACTTTAGCTTCGACGTAAATATCTTCGGCGTACACGTCGTTATAGTACGCGTACTGTTCTTCCTGACCGTTGATGGTGACGTAAGCTTCTTCGCCGTGGTCGTAAGAAGCGTTTACGCCGCTCGTCGAAATATAGTCCTCGGAGTAACCGAACGTTTCGCCTTTAACGAAAATCTCGGTAAACAGAGCCGTGATCTCGACGTCGCGTTCGGGCATGTTGAAGGAGTTGCCTTTAATGGGGTTGCCGTTCACGCTGTAAGACAAAATTTTATAATATTTGTCGGGCGTGGCGGTGAGCGTAACTTTCTCGCCCGCGGCGGCTTCCTGCTTATCGGCCGTAAACTCGCCGTGTTCGCCCTGCGTGAGCGTTACCGCATAATACGTCGGCTCTGCGTCGACGGACGAAGCGCTTCCGGAATCGGCTGCGCCGCCGGATACGTCGGTCGATACCAAACCGCTTGAAGAGTTTTCGCTTCCGTGTTTCGTCTTACACGCGGCGAGCGAAGTTACCAGCGTGACCACGAGAAGCGATAAGAGCAAAATAATAAACGATCTTTTAAGTTTCATCTTTCTACTCCTTAAAAAATTTTCTTGCAAGGCTTTATCCGTTGACAAAACTATGATTTTATTCTATATTATATATTGTACCTTTTCAATTGATTTTTACAACGTAAAATTACAAAAAACAAACTTTTTAAGGGGCGCGAGATGGCGGAAAAGAAATTTATATATAAAGTGGCGTCGGGCACGGAAGCCTTTCATTTTTTGCCGCAACCGAGCGATTACGGGGTTTTGAGCTATCTTGCGTCGACGGGGCACGAGTTTTTGAAGAAAAACTATTTCGTGCGAAGAAAAGACCTTGACGTCTATATGATAAATTACACCGTGAACGGAGAAGGCGTTATCGTCTACGGCGAAAAAAGTTACAGGCTGAAAAAGGGAGATCTGTGCATTATACATCTGGCGACCGAAAACGTCTTCTACCCGCTCACCGAAAATTACGAGATATACTTTTTTCACCTGAAAGGCAAACAGGTAAAGGAGTATTATCAGAGCATAACCGCGAACGAAACACACGTCGTGGAGAACTTCCCCGAAGAAAAGATAATCTCGGCTTTTTCGGCTATAAGAGAGCAGCTTAAAGGCGACACTTCTTACTTCGAGCTGTCGAAGATATGCAACGCGCTTTTGACCGACGTTCTCGAACGGGCTGTAAAGGAGCCCAACGAAGGCTATCCGCCGTTTATCAACAAGATACTTTTAAAGACGCGCGACGGCGCTAATATGAGCGTGAACGACGTAGCAAAACAGCTCGGGTTTTCGCCCATCTACCTTGAAAGAGTTTTCAAAAAGCATACGGGCGAAAGCATCAAAAGCGTTATTTTGAGAAGAAATATCGAGCGCGCGCAAAACCTGCTTATTACTACCGATATGAGCGTTGCCGATATTGCCGACGCGATAGGCTACGCCGACACGAACGGACTTATAACGGCGTTCAAAAAGTATACGGGACTTACGCCGCTGTCGTACAGGAAACAGAATAAGCGCTGAAACGTTTCTTTAATTCGGAATAGTCGCACAAATCAGCGAAAATATCTTTTGAACAGAAGAGCACCCCGATAAGTTTTGCAGTTCTTATCGGGGTGCGCTTCTGTTCAAAACACGACTTATGACTTAACTATTTTATCTTGAAAAATCGTTTCAAACTCTTCAAGCGTTCCTTCAACGATAAGGTCCTTTTGAAAAACGAGCAAAGTATGATAATAATTATTACTCTGTACTTTGTACCACGTGCCCATATCGTATAAACGCCCTATTTTATCAAAAAAAATAACCCGATCTGCATAATGCGATTTTATTTCTACGCAAATATCGTCTACTATTATTTCTTCAGGTCTGTCTTTGAAAGACTTGTCGTGAAGAAAAACTTCTGCAAACACCATCGGAACGCCTATGATAAGCGCTATAAAAAACAACGGGTGCAACAATAAACCGGTTATCACTATCGGAATCGAGCCGAACAAAGTCAAAAAAATCAAGGACGTTAACCTTGCTTTTTTTAACCTGCTATCAACGTACTTTTCGCACTCCGTATTAAGTGCTCCGCGAAAAATAATCATATTCTTCGTTTACCTCCTTCTGCGATTCTCCTTTAACGCAAAAATCGTGATATATTTTAATATATCATAGTTTTTCGATTATTTCAATTAAAATATATATATTTTTAACTCTCTCTTTATTTATCTCTAACGGTTTTTGCTTGGCGTAGACAAGCAAAAAACCGTTAATTAAAATATCGCTCGGCTTTGGGCGGATATCCCGCCAAAGCCGAGCGATATTTAATAATTGTTGATCGTTTTTCGATAATCGATCGTTATTCGATTATTCTTCGTTTGAAGTGAAGGTTATATCGCTGAAAGTGACTTTACCTACCTGTACGCTTGCTATGCTAAGACCGACGTTATCCCACTCGTATTTGCTGTCCGAGAAAACGTAAGTTTCTTCGTAGACCTGTTCAGCGTTGTCGGAATTTACTACCGTTATCGTAAAGCCCGTGGAAGTAACTTTTACGGTAACGTCGAACTCTATCATCGTAAGAACTGCGTTGGAAGCTACGGTTATACCCGTATCCGTCTTTGCAAGCCCTGCGTTATAACCGGTAGTGAGAGAATCGGTATACTGACGTTTGAGCATAGTGGCGTTGGACTCGAATCTCAAAAATACCTTACGCCCGCGGAATACGTTGACGGCAGGCATACAGCCGATCTGTATTTCTATAACCTGATTTGTGTTTGCCGCGGGTTTGGTCATCGAAACGTGCATGGAAACGGTAAACTCTTTTCCCGAATAAAGCTCGCCGCCGTTGTAAACGCTGCCCCATAATCTCGTTGAAGCCGTATTGCCGTCGTAGCCGAGCGTCACGGAGTTAGCGAGCGCGTCGAATTGAGCTTTTCCGCTCTGAAGAACGCTGTTTCCGCTCACCGCGCTTCCCATCATAGCAAAGCAGGCTTTGACGACGTCGCCTTCGCCTACGTACAGATCGTCGATATCGGCGACGATACTTCCGAAAGTCGTGCCGTTATCCGAAGACACGGCGTACCCTACGAGATATTGATTAGTCTTTATTTCTTCGGGAAGAAGCTCGGAAACTTTCTGATAAGCGTAGTGTTCGGGAATACCGTTCTCGCTTTCTTCAACGCCGAAAGACGTGAACACGCCATTTATCATAGCGCCGTTATCTATCAATAACCTGTTGGCGTATTTAGCCGAAACGACCGCGGTAAGCGTAGCGTTTTCGGTAGGCATAGCGAAGGTGAAAAGGTTTCCTTCGCGAGTTACGGGAACGGCGTTTCCGCTCTCTCCCGTAACGCTTAACGTCAGCCCTTCGTTGCCGTCGTACTCGGTGCCCGTCATATCGAGCGTAACGATCTTTTCAAACTCGTACCAACCGCTTTCTACGGCAGCAAATTCCGAAGTCAGATAGCGTTTGCCGAGATTTTCGGGGAAGGTTATATGTTTTAAAAGTTCTTCCGCCCATACTTCGTAACCGTGATCGGTCAGATGAATGCCGTCGGCGCGGAAAAGCTCGAATATCGGGTCGTCGTTTTCGGTGAGAACGTCGAACGTATCTATGCCGACGACGAAATCGCGCGCGTCGCAGTAAGCTTTCATCGCGTTGATAAGGTAGAGATATTCCACGTTTTTCCATACTCCGTTGCCGTAAGCGGACGGGCAGGGCATCGAATAGATATAGTAAATGGAAGCGTTTTCAAAGTCGTGATGTATTCTGTCGATATATTGAGCGAGCCTTCTTGCCGTATCGACGCCGCGCGCGCCGTTTACGCCTATATCGTTGCCGCCGCCGAAGATTATAACGCACGAAGGATCGAACGGCGTTACGTGTTTTTCGTAGGCGAAAAGGAAGTCTTCGCTCGTCGTTCCGCCGATACCGAGATTATAGCCCGTCTTCTTGTCGATAAGCGAAAGGTGTTCCGCCCAGTGATCCCAGAAGTCTATCGTCGAGCTGCCGAGAAGTAGCACGCCGCCCGTAACGCTGTCGCCGCTTGCGACGTATTCGTTATACAGGCTGTTGATACGGCTTGCATAGTTAGAATAATACGCGTATTCGGGAGCCGAAGCTATATACGCGGAAGCTTCTTCGTCCGTCGCGAAATCCTTTTTATAGGTTAAGTGAAGTCTTGCCTTGGCGTTAGTCGTCGAAGCGTGAACGCTCGCGCCGTCGAACTCTCCGTCGATAACGTCGCGCACTTTGCCGTTGAGCATGAACGCGAGCTTGTTTGAAGATATCGCAACTTCGTAGTTCATTACGGAAGCCGTAATGGCGCTCGGAGCAAGTATTATCTCCGCTTCGCCGCCCACGGTTTTTTCAACGTACCATTTGCTCGCCGTTGTCTTTTTCAAAGCGTATTCGACGAGAACGTCGTCGCCGTGTTTTACGGTTACGCAAGCTTTGCCGTTGACGTACGTATCGCCCGCGATAAGCGAGCCGCCCGTTCTGAAATACGTTCCTTCCGTAACCTTTACGGAAGCGCCGCTCAAAAGGTTCTGATCGTCAGAAAGCGCTTCGGCGTTCTTATACGCGAGATAATCGGTTTTGTATTTTGAAACGATATTCGCGATCTCGTCTTCGTCGACGGTAAAGTCGCAAGTCCAGGTAACGTCGGCATACTGTAAAACGCCGAACGAGTAACCGGCTTCCTTCCAGCCCGTTTCGTAGATGAGCTGAACTTCGTTATCGAGAACGAAGTACACTACGCCGTGGTCGTATATAACTTTGTATTCGGCAGTATAATCGGCGTCGGACGGGAGAGTGTTGTTCTTGACTCTGTAAAGAATTATGTTTCCGCCGTCCTGTTGGTTGGCGCCTTCAACGTAGATACTGTTGTTCGTAGTGCCGTAACGGTAAACGAGTATCTTGTAGAAGTTGGAAGTGTTTCTGCCTACTTGGAACTCGACCTTGCTCGCCTGCCCGCCGCTCGTTTTCGTGTTGTACATACGGACGGTGCCCTGCATAGCGTAAGCTTCGCGGTAGACGGGCTCGCCGTCGTGATAATAAGTGGCTATCGCCCTTACGTTGCTGTTTGCGTGGTTGACGCTTATCGTGTCGGCTTCGGGATCGTAAATATAATCGTTAAGGCAGTACCCTACGCCGTTTTTGGCGTAACCGATCTTGGGAACGAGCGTTCTTAATAAACTCGCCTTTTCTTCGGAAGTATCGAGCGCGGTCGCGTAAACGTTCATCTCGGTGTTGAACCCGAAAGCGCCGTAAACGGAAGCCGCGTCGCCCATCTCGGAGTGGAGCGCCGAGAGCGCGTACTTGCCGTTGACGAAGAAGATAAGCGCTTCGCCGTCGCGTTGCATCGAAAGCGTCACGCGGTCGTCGCCCGTGAAGGTCATTCCGTCGACTTTGACGGAAACGGAGTTGTTCCAGTCCCAACTTCCATTGCGGACGTAAACGTAGCCGACGTAGGTCGCCGTAAGGCTCGTAGTCATATCGACGTAGAAGAATACCGAAGTCGTTTCGTTATGCGTATACATACCGAATTTCGGGTACTGTTCGCCGTTCTTCAAGCCTATGATATTGTATTCCGCCTGATAGTAAAGTCGGTTGGTCGCCGTATCTTTGAGATAACCCATCTGCGTACCTTCGCCGTTGAACGCGACGTAAGGAGTTTCTCCGCGGTCGTAAGTCATATCTATACCTTTGCCCGATTTATAATCGTTGACAGCACCGTAAGTTTCGCCGTTTACTCTCAGGTCGATGAATTCGGCGGTTATCTCTACGGCGTTCGCGGGCATAGAGAAAGTGTTTCCGTCAAGAGCTTCGCCGTTGAAATTTAGAGCAACAAGCTCGAAGCCTTGCGCGGGCGTTATCGTAAGCGTTACGGTTTCGCCTTCGGCGGCTTTCGTCTT
>CACXHH010000206.1 GCA_902767455.1 uncultured Eubacteriales bacterium | reverse complement strand
ATTCGGCAAATTCCTTGTCGTTACAGTAGACGAAGTGCTTAGGCGAAACTTCGCGCATCGACGGCTTATCTACCGAATAATCGTGCTCGGCGAGCGGGTTATAGGTAACTCTCACTCTCTTCTTTTCGTAGCGCGGATCGGGAAGCGGTATAGCCGACAAAAGCGATCTCGTATACGGGTGGAGCGGGTGCGCGAACAACTCGTCGGAAGAGGCAAGCTCGACCATCTTACCAAAGTACATAACGCCTATCCTGTCGGAGAAGTATTTGACGACGGATAAGTCGTGCGCGATAAACAGAATAGTCAGCCCGAACTTATCGCGAAGGTCGTTCAGAAGGTTGATGACCTGCGCCTGAATTGAAACGTCGAGCGCGGAAATAGGTTCGTCGGCGATTATCATTTCGGGTTGCATGATAACGGCTCTCGCGATGCCTATACGCTGGCGCTGACCGCCCGAAAACTCGTGCGGATACCTGCCCGCGTGTTCGCGGACGAGCCCTACCGTTTCGAGCATCTCGTAGACCTTTTCTTCGATATACTTTTTATCCTTTACGCCCTTGATGACCAGCCCTTCGGAGATAATCTCTTTTACCGTCATACGCGGGTTGAGCGAAGCTATCGGGTCCTGAAAGATCATCTGTATCTGCGTGGAAAGTCTGGAACTTGCCGCTACGCGCTTATCGTGCGCGTAGGCTTTTTTAAGCTCGGAAAGTTTAGCGGCGTCGCCCGACTTTTCGGCTTCTTCGATAAGCGGCGCGTAGCGTTTTTCCACTCTTTCGACTTCTTCGCGGGCGTACTCGCGCCTGCAAGAGGCGCGCTCGGCTACGGCTTGCGCCTTTTCTTTTCTCGTCTTTTCGATAAACTCAGATAAAGCGCGCTCGATATCCGCGATCTTTCGGTCGTTTTCGGCTTTTAACGAAGGGGTTTGCGCCGTCAGTTTTTTAAGCTCTTTTATCTTCGCGGCGGCGGCTTTTTTCTCGTTTTTTATAGCGTCCGAATACGCCTGCGTGCCAAGACAGATAAGTTTATCCTTGAAATATACCTTTCCGGAAGTGATATTGTAAAGCCCTATTATCGAGCGGCCGGTAGTCGTTTTGCCGCAGCCCGATTCGCCCACGAGCCCGAAAACTTCGCCCTTTTTGATGTCGAAATTAACGTCGTCGACGGCTTTCAGCTCACTTTTGCCCATCTTGAAGTATTGACAAAGATGTTCTACTTTAAGCAAGGTTTCGGCGTTGTCGAAATTTTTATTGTCGTTCATCTTCGTCACTCCAAAGTTTTTTCATTCTCTCTATTCTGTCGGTAATAATCTTCGGGCGCTCTATCTTAGGCGCGCGCTCGTCGAGAAGCCACGTAGCCGCCCAGTGCGTATCGGAAACGTAAAATTTAGGCGGTTCGAGCTCGAAGTCTATCTCGAGCGCGTACTTGTTTCTCTCGGCGAAAGCGTCGCCCTTGGGCGGATAGATCATGTTGGGCGGAGTGCCGGGGATAGCGTCGAGTTTTTCCGAAGTTTCAAGGTCGGGCATGGACGAGAGAAGCGCCCACGTGTACGGGTGGCGGGAGTCGTAGAAAACTTCGTCCGCCGTGCCGTATTCGACTATTTTACCCGCATACATAACGGCTATCTTATCCGCCATATTCGCGACGACGCCCAAATCGTGCGTAATGAATATGACCGACAGATTTCTTTCCTTTTTGAGCTTGTTGATAAGCTCGAGTATCTGCGACTGAATGGTAACGTCGAGCGCGGTGGTCGGCTCGTCGCAGATGAGAACGTCGGGGTTGGCGGCAAGCGCTATCGCGATGACTATTCTCTGACGCATACCGCCGGAAAACTCGAACGGGTACTGATTGTATCTTATCGCGGGTTCGGGAATACCGACTTCGGCGAGAAGTTTGAGCGCTTTGGCTTTCGCCGTCTTATGCGTGACCTTGTATACTACGAGCGAAGCCTGTTCCTTGAACCAGTCGATAAGCGAAACCATAGCCTTTTCGCCGTCGAACTCGGCGTCGAAGTTCTTCTCTATGCTCTCGGTAAGATTTTCGCATATCTTTACGACGTTGCGTTTTGCAAGTTCGAGGTCGACGAGCATCGCGGGCACGACTTTCCAGTCGGGAGCGCGCCCTTTTTTGACGATGGCTTCGTATTTTGCCGTCTGCTTCTCGAACTCCTTTTGCGCTTTGGGGTTGGATTTCACGCCGTCGAAGTATTTATCTATAGCCGCGTTTACGCTCGAAGCAAAGGTGTATTCGACGCTGTTTTTGTAAATATCAAGTCGGTCGATAGCTTTTTTAAGCTGTTTGCAGGCAGTGGCGGCAAGCTCCTTGGCGCGCTTTTTGTCTATCGTTTCGCCGCCGAAATAATCGGCGAGCTCTCTTATCATGGGGAGAAGCTCGCGCTTTGCTTCTATCGATTTACGCCTGCTGTTTTCGAGCGCTTTGGCGCCGTCGGCGATAAAATCGAGCATGAACTCTTTATCGAGATATTCACGCGTCATTTTGGTAAGCTCGTCGAGCGGCATATCGTCGACGTTGGCGTCCTTGTTTCTCATCATATAGAAACCGAGCGTGAAGTAGTTGGGCTTGGCGCGTGCGGTGGATTCTTCGAGATACGCCGAAATATCCTTTAAAGCCGCAAGCGTCTTTTCGTCTATCTCTTTGCCTTCGAAAGCGGTAAGCGCGGCGACGGCGCTGTCGAGCCTGTCGCACTTTACCACGATGTCGGGGTGATAAGTCGCGGGGATAGCCTTGATAAATCTCTTTATCTTGGCGCTCGCGTCGAACTTTCTGCCCTTATCGGCAAGGAGAATAACGTCGTCGATATCGACTTTAAGCTCGACCGCGTGGCGATAAATATCGTTGTAAGCGCTTTCGAGTTTGGTGCTGCTTATGCAGAAGTTATCGAAAGTTTTGCACTTTTCGTCGTTTGATTTTTTCTTCTCTTCGTCGGCGCCCGCAAGCTCGTCCATGTTCTCGTTGAGAAGTTTAAGCTTGGCGTTGAATTCCTTTCTCGCGCGTTTACTGCCCGATTTTGCCTTTAAAAGCATAGCTTCGGTAAGCTGTTTGCCCACTCTCATTATGGGGTTAAGGCTCGACATGGGGTCCTGGAAGATCATCGCGATCTTGTCGCCGCGAAGCTTATGGAAGTCGTCCTCCGAAATTTTCAGAAGGTCCTGCCCTTCGTAAATTATTTCGCCGCCTTCGATTATGGCGTTCCCTGCGGAAATACCCATTATCGCCCTGTTTGTGACCGATTTTCCGCTGCCCGATTCGCCAACTATCGCAAGCGTTTCGCCCTTTAAAAGATCGAAAGAAACGTCCCTGACCGCCTGCACTTTGCCGCCCTGCGTTCTGAAGGAGATTATAAGGTTTTTAACTTCTATCTTCTTTTCCATAAATCAATCCTCCGAACCTCTCAAAGACGGGTTGAACGCGTCACGCAAGCCGTTGCCGAACAGGTTGAACGACAGCATAAGCAAAGATATGAACAGCGACGGGAAGAGTATCATGTGCGGATACGAACTCAAAAACGGCTGGGCGTCCGCAAGCATGTTGCCCACGCTCGTCATGTTGCCCGTGCTCAGATTGATTATGCCGAGATACGACAAGCTCGATTCGCTGAATATCATGCCCGGGATAACGAGTACCGAACTCGTGATGAGCGTTCCCAAAGAGTTGGGGAAAATGTGTTTGAACATTATTCTCGCGTCTTTCGCGCCGAGCGTTCTCGCCGCAAGGACGTATTCCTGATTCTTGAAGCGGTAGAACTGCATACGCGTCATACTCGCCATGCCTATCCAGCCCGTCAGGAAGAAGGCTATGAACAAGATAGCAAGCTGGCTGAGATTAGCGCCGAAGTGGAATTTCAACAGCGTTATGACTATCATGAACGGAACGGCGTTTAAAATATCCGAAAACCTTTCCATCATAAGGTCGGCAACGCCGCCGTAATAACCTTCGATAGCGCCGTAAATAGCGCCTACGATAAGGTTTACCAAAGATACGACTATCGCGAGCGCAAAGCTGAGTCTTGCGCCCGAGCCGAGACACGTGAATATATCCTGACCGTAGTTGGTGGTGCCGAAGAAGAAGTACGGCTCCTTGATACCGTCTTTTAAGACGTAAGTGTGGTTGTAGATATAATACTCGTAGTAGTTTACTCTTATGTTGTAGCCCGTCTGGTTGACGATGGCGTAATTGTATTCGGGCGTTTCGCCTTCTATCCTTAAGCTGTCGTAACCGTCCTTACCGTTGTAGGCTATATAAATGTTTTGGAAGTTTCCGTCGGCGTCAAGGTCGGGAACGGTACGCTTTTTCTTGGAAGCTTTACCCGTTTCTTCGACGAAGGACTCCTGCTTGGTCGCGTACCAGAAGTTGGCGTCGTTGGAATACTGAACGTCCTTCGGGCGCTTTGCGACTACCGTCTGAGGATAGATGACCTGTTTGCCCGTTTCGTTCTGATACTTTTGAATATCGTTGTACTGGTCGACGGTAACGTCCATATACACCACGCCCGTCTGGTGGTAAGAGTCGAGCCTGAAAGTATAATATTTGGTGCCGACGCCTTCTTTTACCGTGTACTTGTTGTTCTTGACGGCGAGATGCCCCGTTTCGACGCCCATGGCGTAGTAGTGCATAAACGACTGCTCGGGAAGTTCGGTCGACTTACAGCCGTCCCAGAAATCTATGCCGAGAGCGAGAGAGAGCTTACTCGTCGGGTACACGAAACGAAGATACGTGTCGTTATACGATACGGTATACGGCGACACTATCGACGATACGACCGAAAAAAGAACGAGCAGTATTATGATTATAGCCGCGGCGATGGAAGCTTTGTTCTTTTTGAATCTGTTCCAGGCGTCGCGGAAGTATCCAACCGACTTGGTGTCGAGCTTTTTGTCGTGATTTACGAACTTATCGGAGGCAAGTTGAAACTTTTCTTGCGGAATATTTGCGTATTCGTTCATATTATTTCGCCCCCATTCTTATTCTCGGGTCAATGAACCCGTAGCTTATATCGACTACGATGCCCGCGGCAAGACCTACGAAGGTGTAGAAAGCCGAAAGCATCATGAAGAAGTCGTAGTCAAGAGAATTTATCGCGTTAAGATACAGCCTTCCGACTCCCGGTATCGAGAAGATACGCTCGATGATAAGCGAGCCTGAAAGCACGGCGACGAATTCGCCGATTATCGACGGGAAGATAGGCACCATCGCGTTTCTCAACGCGTGGCGCGTTATCGCTTGACCGCGCGTAAGACCTTTGGTGCGCGCGAGAAGCAGATAATCGCTCGTTAAAACTTCGGTAAGCTCGGCGCGCGTAAATCTCGCGTAGCCGCAGATGCTACCGAACGACATGGCTATCACCGCGGGCATCATCGAAACGAACATATCCCACGAGAAATAGTTGTACCCGGCCTTCATGGTGAGCGGGAATATTTTGAGCTTGAAGCACAAAAGATACTGGATAAGGAACGCCGTTATGTAGCTCGGAACGGATATGAATATCATAACTATAGTGCTGACGGCGTGGTCCTGCCACTTGTTTTTACGGAGAGCCGCGTATATGCCGAGCAAAAGCCCGAGCGGTACGGCAAACAACGTGGAATATACGTTGATAAGTATCGTCGGGGGAAGAGATTTCACGAACGATTCCCAGACGGGTTGTCCGCGGAACTCGGGCATATTGATACCGATACCCCAGTCGCCTTGCGTGAAAATGCGGTATAGGTATGCGAAATATTGTTTGAGAATAGGATCTCTGTATCCGCGCGCCGCTATCTGCGCTTCGAGTATGGCGGCGTCTCTGCCGAGCGATACGTCGACGACGAGCGGCAGCATCTTGATGAGAACGAAACAGACCGTGATGATTATGAAAAACGTAAGTATCATCAGCCCTATTCTCTTGAGTACGTATTTTAGCATATACATAGGAGAACTCCTTGAATAATTAACACTTTTTCGCTGTCGCGAAAAAGTCGTTAAAGCTTAGGTGTCGTGAAACGCTTGTCGGCGAAAATAAATTCCGCCTTGCGTTTCTCGAAAGTAATTAT